>JALZJA010000195.1 GCA_030860005.1 Actinomycetota bacterium | reverse complement strand
GGGTGGCGCCAATGGCCTGTTCGGCAACCTCGCGGGCGCACGCAAGGCGGACGCGGCCGCCGCGCTTACGCACGCGAGCGCCGCGCCCAGGCGCCGCTGCCGGCCGGCCCCTGCACCGCCGAGGAGGCGGACTGGATGCTGTCGGTAACCGAGGCGCCGCGCACGTCGTCCTCCTTCGCAAGCCGCTGACCTTCAGACAGCCAGCAGCCTGCCGCCGAGGACGGCGGCGCGTCATCTGCGTTATCTGCGTTCCGCGCAACCTCCGAACGAATCCTCGACCGCGAAAAGGCCCGCTCACGCGGTCCAACTCACGCTGGCGTCACCACCAACCGGCGAGAAGACCCGATTGTTCGACGGTCAAGACGGGTTGCAGGCGTGCAGTGAGATGTTGAGACGCGTGACGCGGAATTCGACTTGAACCGGGAACCCGGAGTCCAAGATTACCTTCCCGTCGCTATAGCTGAGCTCGTTGATGTCTACGGCACCGATACGAGCCTCGTCCGACAGCTCGATCGAGAGTACATCCATCACCACTAAATGCGATTTCGGATGGATCGGCGTCCGAACGTCTGCTTCAGCGTACAGCGGGATATCAACTCGTGATAAATCGTCTACGATGGACACGTCGGAAGTCCAGAACCAATCGTCATGTATCAGATCGACGAGCCGATCGAGCTGTTCGGGATTCTTAGCACTCACAAGAGTACTTCTCATGGTTCGAACCACCGGTAAGCACGTCCGCTGCCCGACTCGCCGCGTCGCCACCAGCCAGTTGACTTGCAGGTGCTCTCTCTGATGCGGTCCGCCGCGGTGACGATGAACGGCCACTCGGCCTGAATAACGGTCCAGGGAAACCGTCCGAGTGCCGATACGTTTCAACCACCGCTCGCGCGCCAACATAGGCCACTCGTGCGGAACCCCGCCAGGAACGCGAGCTCGCCCGTCGGACCTGTCGACCTGCACGTCCCACACGAACTTCACCCACATCCATGACAAGAGACCCGGACTTCGGCTGGGATCATCCGTCATCGCGGCGGCGTTCACGACGAATGCTGATCAAGGCAGCAGTAAACTCATAGATAAACATTATCCCAAAGCCGACGGCAAGTAATACAAGGGCCGACCAATAGCCGTAAGCTGCAGCGATCCCAGACGCTATCACGCAAATTACAAAGATCGAACGGTCACGAGTCACGGTTAGGCCTCTAGCAGAAGCGCCGCTGCCACCAGCGAGGGCGCATGGAACAATCCCAGCCCCGATTGAACAGCCTCAGCCGCAAACACAGAGACCGCGACCTCTGACGGCGGCGACGAGCGCCGGCGACGCGGCGGGCCAGATCGCGGCCTGCAGCACCGGGACCTCGATGTCGAAGAGCACGGTGAACGGCGTGCGCAGCATGCCCGGCGCATTGTCGCGCGATCATGGACGTCTGTGGAACCTTCGGAGGAGCGTATGCGGATCGACAGGTGGCTCTGGGCGGCTCGCTTCTTCAAGACGCGCGGGCTTGCTGCCGAGGCGGTCAAGGCTGGCCGCGTGCACGTTGACGGGCAGACCGTCAAGCCGAGCAAGGAGATCGGCGCGGGTGACCGGCTCGAGATCACGGTCGGACAGGTGCGCCGGCACGTGGTCGTGCGCCGCGCCGCGCCGCGCCGCGGACCGGCGAGCGAGGCCGCGCTCCTGTACGAGGAGACCGCCGAGAGCGTCGCCGAGCGCGAGCGCCAGGCCACGGAGCGGCGGTTGTCGGCGCCCCCGGTCTTCGATCGCGGCGGGCGCCCGACCAAGCGCGACCGCCGTCGCCTGGAGGCCGACAGATGGGAGCGGCGCGGCAAGCGCTGACGCTCAGCCCGCCGGAGCGCCGATGAGGTGCAGGCTCGGCTCGTCTGCGTTGCGCCTGACCGCGCCCGGTGAGAGGCCGATGATGCGCTTGAAAGCACGGCTGAAGGCGGCCTCGGACTGGTAGCCGAGGCGGTCGGCGAGCTGCGCGACGGTGGCGCCCTCTCCCTTGAGCGCGCTCAGCGCGAGCTGCATCCGCCAGCGGGTGACGTAATGCATGACGGGCTCGTCGACGAGCTCGGTGAAGCGGGCGGCGAACGCCGAGCGCGACATCGCCAGCTCATCGGCGAGCGCGGCGACGGTCCAGGCTCGCGCCGGGTCACGGTGGATGAGCGTGATCGCGCGCCCGATCTGGCGATCCTGCAGCGCGCCGAGCCAGCCTGTCTGCGCCGCGGGATCGCTGTCGATCCACGAGCGGATGGCTTGGACGACGAGCACGTCGCAGAGCCGCGTGACCATGGTCTCGCCGCCGGGTCGCAGCTCGCTGGCCTCGGCGGCCATGAGTCGTAGCGTGCTCTGCATCCACTCGAGCTGGGGCGAGCTCGACACCTCGATGTGGATCGCCGACGGCAGGAGTGCCAGCAGGTTCAGCGCAGCCGGGTGATCGAAGCGGACGGCTGCGCACACCATGCTCGCGCCGGCGCCGCCGCCACCGTGGCGCAGGATCTCGTAGCGATCGCTGACGAGCTCGCGGTCGAGCTCGAGGATCGGCGTGGCGGCCGCGTCGGGCTCGCTGCGCAGCCGGTGGCCGTGGCCGTGGGGAACGAGCGCGAGATCTCCGGGCTGCAGCAGCCGCGGCTCGGCGTGCTCGGTCTCCAGCCAGCAGCGACCGGACGTGAGCACGTGGAACCACATGTAGCCCGGCAGCCGGAAGAGCTCCAACCCCCACGGTGAGGTCAGCTCGGAGCGGCAGTAGAACGCGCCGCTCATG
>JALZJA010000191.1 GCA_030860005.1 Actinomycetota bacterium | reverse complement strand
CGCCGGGGGCGTGGCCGTGGGCGCGGCGCGCTGGAGCGGCGCGGACGTCACGCTGCGCGACGGCGACGCATTCGGCCCGCTCGTCGTCGTCGCCACCGGCGGCCACGCCCCGGACCACCTCGCCTTCGTGGCCGGAGAGGCGTGCTTCACCGGCGACGCGGTGCTCGGCTCGAGCAGCGCCTTCGTCGCTGCCGATCCCGGCGCGCTGTGCAGCTATCTTGCGGGGCTGCGGACGCTGCGCACGATGGCGCTGACGCTGTTGTGCCCGGGCCATGGCCCCTACGACACCGATCCCGCGGCGATCCTCGATGGCTACCTCGACCATCGCCTTGATCGCGAACGCCGGCTCATCGCGGCGCTCGACGACGGGCTGCGCGGCATCGACGAGCTGCTCGACCACGTGTGGGATGACGTGCCCGCGAGCCTGCGCGCCGCCGCGACCGTGACGCTCGCGGCGCATCTCGACAAGCTCGCCGAGGAGGGGCTTCTGCCCGACGGCGTGCAGCGGCCGGCGTGGCCGCCGCCCGGCGGGCTCGCGCCCGTTTAGTCCGAGCGCGCTGCGGCGGCCTCCACCAGGCGGACGCGCGCGAGCGCCATCGCCGCCGCGAGCGGCGTGGCATGTGTCGCGTGGGCGTCGTGGTAGATGAGCCGCAGCGTGTCGCCGATGCCACGGACGAGCTTGCGCGCGCGGCGGGGGTCGTAGCCGCCCGGGTCGAGCTCGACGGAGATGTTGATGATGCCGCCTGCGTTGACGACGAAGTCCGGCGCCCACAGGACCCCGCGCTGCGCGAGCAGGTCGGCAACGTCGTCGCTCGCGAGCTGGTTGTTCGCCGCGCCCACGACGACGGGCGCCTCGAGTCGCGACGCGGCCTCATGGTCGAGCACGCCGCCCAGCGCGCACGGCACGAAGACGTCGGCCGGCGTCTGCAGCGCGGCGTCGGGCTCGATCCAGCGCGCGCCGAGCTCGCGTGCGATCTCACGCTTCGTGGCGTCGATGTCGGTGACGAGCAGGCGCGCCCCGTCCTTGGCGCACGCCTCCGCGACGCGGTGACCGACGTGGCCGAGCCCGGCGAGGACGAGCGTGCGCTCCTTCAGCGACGGCGAGCCGAAGATCCGCTCGCAGCTCACGCGGATGGCGGTCTGCACTCCGAGCGCGGTCCACGGGCTGGGATCGCCGGAGCCGCCGCGCTTGCGCGACAGGCCGGTGACATGGCTCGTGGCCGTGGCGATGACCTCCATGTCGCGCGCCGACGTGCCCACGTCCTCGGCAGTGATGTAGCTGCCGCCCAGCGACTCCACCGTCTCGCCGAAGTCGCGCAGGGCGTCGGCCCGCTGCCCGCGCCGCACCGGCGAGGCCGGGTCCGGAGCCATGAGCACCCCCTTGCCGCCCCCGAGCGGTAGCCCCGCGACCGCCGACTTGAACGTCATCGCACGCGACAGGCGCAACGCGTCGCGCACGGCCGTGCGGGCGTCGTCGTAGTGCCAGACACGGCAGCCGCCGAGCGCCGGACCGCGCACCGTCGAGTGCACGGCGACGATCGCGAACAGGCCCGAGCGGCGTCCGCGGCGGACGAGCAGCGTCTCGTGATCGAGGGTGGCGAGGTAGCGTTCGATGGGAACGGCGGTCTCGCGCGACGTCCGGAACCTAGCCGGGCGGGCCGCTGGGCGAGGAGCCCGTGCCGGCGACCAGGTCCGGCATGACAGGATGCAGGCCCTGTTGCGGTGTGGTGGTCTCTTCGCTGCCGGATGTCACGGCCGGTTCGGGATTCGGCGTGAGGCTCTCCACGCCGTAGCCGAAGCCCGTCTCCTCATCGGGAGCGGCGGCGCCGCCGGTCGTCGTGTCGACGGGACGCGGATCCTCAGGCTCCCCGAAGGTGACGGGCCCCGCGAGTCCGCCGGCTCCCGCGCGAGCCTTGTCCGCGGAAACAGTACTGGCCGCCCGGTGCCGGTGCGCGGCGATCGCGGCCGCGGACGTTGCGCCCGCCGCCGGGAAGACCGCGTCGCGCTTGTAGCGCGTCGCATGCTGCGGCGCGGCGGCGGCCGAGCTCTTCGCGCTGGGGGTAGCGTGCGCCGGCTTGGACATCTGGTGGCGAACCTCGGCTGCACCGCCCGCCGTGAGCGCAGCCGCGCACACGGCGGCGG
>JALZJA010000176.1 GCA_030860005.1 Actinomycetota bacterium | reverse complement strand
CCGGTGCTCGATGTCGGCTGCGGGCCCGGGCGCCACGTGCTCGCGCTCGCCCGCCGCGGCCGCCTGGCGATCGGGATCGACATCTCACCTGTCGCGGTGCGTCTGGCCCGCGCGCGCGGCGCGATGGTCGTCGAGGGCTGCGTCTTCGCGCGCGTCCCCGCTGCCGGGAGGTGGGGCAGCGCGCTCCTGCTCGACGGCAACATCGGGATCGGCGGCCGCCCCGCGAGGCTGCTGCGTCGTGTCGCCTCGCTGCTGGTCCCCGGCGGCCACGTGCTCGTCGAGCTCGAACCGCCCGGCCGCGGCAGCGGCGGCTCGCGCGCCCGCATCGAGGGCGCCGAAGATGCGAGCGAGTGGTTCGCATGGAGCAGCGTCGACGCGGCCGCGATCGGCGCTGTGGCGTCCGATGCGAGGCTGCGCGTGATCGAGCGATGGGTGGCGCAGGACCGGTGGTTCGCCTGCCTCGCCGCTCGGTAGGAGAGCGTCTGCGCCGCGGGCGCAGCATCGGCGAGCTGCTCGAGGAGGAGCTCGCGTTCGCGCGCGCCGGGCCGTTCAAGGAGGGAGCGTTCCCGAGCCGTCTGCACAGCGAGCGCATCGCCGCGATCCTCGGCGTGGCGCTCGGCGTCGCCTTCCTCACCTGCTTCGCAACCGGGCTCATCTCGCACTTCGCACAGCGGCCGGCCGATCTGGGCTTCTTCTCGATGCCGGCCGCGCCGGCTTGGCTGTACCGCTTCACCCAGGGACTGCACGTCGCGGCCGGCACCGCCGCCATCCCGCTACTCGTCGCGAAGCTGTGGACGGTCTTCCCGCGGCTCTTCGCCTGGCCGCCCGTCCGCGACGTCGCGCATCTCGTCGAGCGTCTGAGCCTGATCCCGCTCGTCGCGGGCTCGGTCTTCATGCTGACGACCGGGCTCATCAACACGTCGAGCTGGGCGCCGTGGACGTTCAACTTCACCGCCGCGCATTTCTGGACGTCGCTCATCACGATCGGCGCGCTCGTCACGCACATCGGCGCACAGCTCCCCGCGACCCGTCGCGGGCTGTCGCGCGCGGTTGCCCGCGAGCCCGAGCCGGCGGGCACCGGGCTCACGCGCCGCGGGATGCTCATCTCCGTGGGCGCCGCCGCCGGCGTCGCGACGCTCACGACGGTCGGCCAGACGGTGCAACCGCTGCGGGAGCTCGCGCTGCTCGCGCCGCGCCATCCCGGCATCGGACCGCAGGGGATCCCGGTGAACAAGTCGGCCGTCGGCGCCAGCGTCGTCGACGCCGCGACGAGCTCGGACTACACGCTCACGCTCGTCGGCCGCGAGGGCCAGGAGCGCAGCCTCACGCTGGAGGAGCTTCGCGCGCTCCCGCGCCACGAGGCCGTGCTCGCGATCACGTGCGTCGAGGGCTGGAGCGCGACGGCGCGCTGGAGCGGCGTGCGCGTGCGCGATCTCGCGGAGATGGTCGGCGCATCCGACGGCGCCGAGGTCATGGTGCGCTCCCTGCAGCAAGGCGGCTCGTACGCACAGAGCCGCCTGAACGTACCCCACGTGCGTCACGACAACACGCTGCTCGCACTCGAGATCAACGGCGAGCCGCTGCACATCGACCACGGCTTCCCGGCGCGGCTGATCTCGCCCAACCGCCCGGGCGTGCAGCAGACGAAGTGGGTCGCGCGGATGGAGGTCCTGTGATGCGCAGCCGCGCGTTCTGGCCGATGACGATCGCCGGCATGGCGCTGAGCGCGTACGGCCTGGTGGGGCTGCTGCGTGACGAGCGCGTCGCCGACAGCATGAGCTGGCTGACGTTCTTCGCGGGCGGCCTGCTCGCACACGATCTCGTCTGGGCGCCGCTCGTCGCGCTCGGCTCCGTCGCCCTGGTGCGCATCGGGCCGGCGCGCGTGCGCCCGGTTCTCCAGGGCGCGCTGATCGTCAGCGCAACCGTGCTGCTCGTCGCCTACCCCGTCGTTCGCGGCGACGGGCGCCTGGCCAACAACCCGTCGATCCTGCCGCTCGACTACCCACGCAACCTCGTCATCGTGCTCGTCGCGGTGTGGGCGGTCGCGGGCGTTCTCATCGTGCGCGCCGCGCTCTCCCAGCGGCGCTAAGAGCCTGATAGCTCGCTACGCAATGTGTGGCGCCCAGCCTACGCCGAGCAGCTTGTCCGGTGTGATCGGCAGGTCGCGCACCCTGACACCCGTCGCGTGGAACACGGCGTTGGCGACCGCAGCGGCGGCGCCGACGATCCCGATCTCGCCGATGCCCTTCGTGCCCATCGGGTTGACGTGCGGATCGAGCTCTTCGATCCAGTGGGCGTCGAGGTCGCCGACGTCGGCCTGGCTGGCGATGTGGTAGTCGGCGAGGTCGTCGGTGACGAGCGCCCCGATGTGCGCGTCCATGACGCCCTTCTCGTGCAGGGCCATCGACAGGCCGAACGTCATGCCGCCAATGAACTGCGAGCGGGCGGTGCGGGGATTGACGATCCGGCCCGCCGCGAACATGCCGAGCATCCGTGGCACGCGAACCTCACCCGTGTCGGCATCGACGCGAACCTCAGCGAAATGCGCTCCGAATGCGTGCATCGAGTACGCGTCGTCCGCCGGATTGTCTGCCGCACCGGCCGTCACCTCGTTCCCGGTGGTGGGTTCGTTGCCGTGCGCGTCGCGGAACGCCGCGGCCGCGCCGTACAGCGTCGAGCCCCATGAGGCGATGCCGGCCGAGCCGCCGGGCACGCTGGAGAACGGGGTGGACGTGTCGCCGATCTGCAGGGCGATGCGCTCGAGCGGGACGGCGAGCGCCTCGGCGGCGATCTGCGTGAGCGTCGTCCACGTGCCGGTGCCGACGTCCATGGCGCCGATGCGTACCGCGTAACGACCGTCGGGCAGGACCTCGATCTGTGCCTGCGAGCCCGTGATCTTGTAATGCGGGTACGTCGAGCCGGCGACGCCGCTGCCGACGAGCCAGCGGCCATCGCGCCGGCCGCGCGGGGTGGGTGCGCGATCGGCCCAGCCGAAGCGCTCGGCGCCCTCGCGCAGACAGGCGACGAGATTCCGGGTCGACCACGGCTTGCCGCTCTCGGGGTCGCGTTCGGGCTCGTTGCGCAGGCGCAGCTCGATCGGGTCGAGATCGAGCGCGACGGCGAGCTCGTCCATCGCGCACTCCAGCGCGTACATGCCGGGCGTCTCGCCCGGAGCGCGCATCCAGGAGGGCACGGGGATGTCGAGCGGCGCGAGGCGGTGCGTCGTCGTGCGGTTGGGCGTCGCGTACATCATCCGGCTCGCCGTGGCGGTCTGCTCGGCGAACTCCTTGATTCGCGACGTGTGCTCCCACACGTCGTGCGACAGGGCGACCAGCCTTCCGTCGGCGTCCGCGCCGAGTCGCAGCCGCTGGATCGTCGGCGTCCGGTGGCTGGCCAGCGTGAACATCTGCCGGCGCGTGAGGGCGAGCTTCACCGGCCGCCCCGGCACGGCCCGCGCGGCCATGACGGCGAGCACCGTCGGCGCGTGGATCATGCCCTTGGAGCCGAAGGCACCGCCGACGAACGGCGCGCTGACGTCAACCTGCTCGGGCTCGAGGCCGAACAGCCCGCTGATCGCCTTGCGCACGCCGTGCACGCTCTGTGTCGACTCGTAGAGGCGCAGTGTGTCGTCTGTCCACAGCGCGACCGTCGTGTGCGGCTCCATCGGGTTCTGGTGCTCGATGGGCGTCGTGTAGACCGCCTCGACGGTGGTGGCCGCCGCACGCAGCCCGGCCTCGACGTCACCCTGCGAGGTGTCGGTGTCGAAGGCCGGGTTGACGGTCTCGGGCGTGTAGAGCTCAGGGTGATCGGCGGCAAGCAGGACGGTGTGCTCGGACGCCTCCTGCTCGATGCGCACGAGGCTCACTGCCTCCTGGCCGATCTCCAGGCTCTCGGCGACGATCGCGCCGACGATCTGACCGCGGAAATGCACGTCGGGCGACTGCAGGATCGCGTACTCGCCGTCGCTCGTATCGGCCAACGCGGGCGCGTTCTCGTGAGTCACGACGGCGAGCACGCCGGCCAGCCGCTCGGCCTCGGTCACGTCGATCCTCATCACCCGCCCGCGCGCGACGGTGGAGAGCAGCGGGAAGACATAGGCGGCGCCGGTCAGGGGCTGTTCGTAGGCGTACGTGGCCGTACCGGTGACCTTCTGGAGGCCGTCGATGCGGCCGATGTCCGCGCCGAGGGCGCGCGTGACGATCGTGTCCGTCATCGCGGCGTGGTCAGGTCGCGCAGGGTCGCTACGAGAGCATTCGTCGCCATCGGGACCTTGAACGCGTTGTCGCGTAGAGGCCGGGCCTGCGCCAGCTCGGCGTGCGCCGCGGTGTGAAAGGACGCCTCGGTCGCCGGGCGACCGCGCAGCGCGTCCTCGGCCAGCGTAGCGCGCCACGGCGTGTGAGCGAGACCGCCGAAGGCGATCCGCACATCGCTGATCGTGTCCCCGTCGAGCGCGACGGCCGCGGCCACCGAGACGAGGGCGAACGCGTAGGACGCGCGGTCGCGGACCTTGCGGTAGGCGGAGCGGGCGGCGATCGCCAGCTCGGGCAGGTCGACGGCGGTGATCAGCTCGCCGTGCTCGAGCGTGACGTCGCGCTCCGGCGCGTTGCCGGGCAGGCGGTGCAACGTGGCGAGCGGAAGCTCGCGCGCGCCGTTCGGACCCTCGAGGTGCACGACAGCATCGAAGGCGAGCATCGCCACAGCCATGTCCGAAGGGTGCGTGGCGACGCAGTGCTCGGAGGCGCCGAGGATCGCGTGGTGGCGCGTGTAGCCCTCCCGGGCCGAGCAGCCGGATCCCGGCTCGCGCTTGTTGCACGGGGTGGAGGGGTCCTGGAAGTACGAGCAGCGAGTGCGCTGCAAGAGGTTGCCGCCGGTGGTCGCGAGGTTGCGCAGCTGACTCGAGGCGCCCGACAGCAGCGCCTGCGCGAGCGCGGGATAGCGGGCGCGGACGCGCATGTCCGCCGCGAGATCCGCATTACGCATACCGGCGCCGATGCGCAGGCCGCCGCCGGCGAGCTCCTCGATGCCGTCGGGCAGCGAGCGCGACACATCGACGAGCAGGTCCGGGCTCGCGATCCCCAACTTCATGTGGTCCACGAGGTTCGTGCCACCCGCGAGAAAGACGGCACCCGGCCGCGCGGCGACGGCTGCGACGGCGCTGCCGACATCGTGCGCGCGCTCGTAGTCGAAGGGCTTCACCGAGCGACGTTCCGGATCGCTGCGACGATATTCACGTAGGCGCCGCAGCGGCACAGGTTGCCGCTCATCCGCTCGCGGATCTCGTCATTGCCGAGGACGACCTCCGCGTTCAGGTCGGCGGTGACATGACTCGCGAACCCCGCCTGCGCCTCGTCGAGCATGCCGACCGCCGAACAGATCTGCCCGGGCGTGCAGTACCCGCACTGAAACGCGTCGTGATCGATGAACGCCTGCTGGAGCGGATGCAGCTCTTCTCCGGCGGCGAGACCCTCCGCGGTCGTGATCTCGGCCCCGTCGCACGCGACCGCGAGGCTCAGGCACGTCGTCACCCGCCGGCCCTCCACGAGGACCGTGCAGGCGCCGCACTGACCGTGGTCGCAGCCCTTCTTCGGCGAGGTGCTGCCCAGGTGCTCGCGCAGCGCGTCGAGCACGGTGGTCCTGGGGTCGATCGACAACCCTCGTGCCTCGCCATCCACGTACAGCGTGATGTTCATCGCGAGACCTCTCTTCGTGCAGGACCGGCGCAGGACCAGCCGGTCGGACCAGTGCGACGTCCAGTGCCCCGCTTCGTGCGTCGACTAACGCGGAGCGCGTGAATGCGTGCGGCCTTGCTGCGGTCGAGGGTTCCGGATCGTGCCCCGGTCACTGCGCCTCGCTGTCCGGCAGCGACGCGATCGTCGCGGCGGCGCGTTCGAGCAGCGACACCCTGTCCTCGGGCGGCCACATGACAATGAACTCAGCGATCCCGCGTCGCGGAAGGAGTCGACGATTCGCTCGAAGGCGTCGCGCGCCGCCCACGGGTCGAGCGAGTTCGCGGTTCTGGCGCCGTGTGGTCTCGATGATCTCCTCCAGGGGAGACGCCGATCAGGCGCCGCTCGCCGAGTGGCAGTGGTGGCAAGACATGGAACGCGAGCGCGATCCGCGCGAAAGCTCGCCAAGTTCGCCCGCATCCATCGCGAGATCTGCAACCGCGAAGCAGCAGTCTTCACGGTCCTCGAGACGGCCGCCCACGTCGATCCAGAGGTCGCGCCCGTCATGCGTCAAAAGGAGCAGGCTCGATACAGCGACCAGTCACGCGTTGTCCGCTCGCTGAAGCGGCAAGGCCATCTGCGCGCCGGGGTCTCCGTTCGCAAGGCCAGCGACATCATCTGGGCGCTCGCCACCGAGCGCAGCTACGTCGCACTCGTCCGCGACCGCGGCTGGCACGCGGAGGACTACGAGGACTGGCTGACCGAGCAGCTCGCTGCAGCCCTCCTCCACGCTCAGATCGCAAGCGACGGCTGACTGCCGGGCGCCCGTGTGGCGCCCGGCAGCAAGTGCGGTGCCTGTCGTCATGCCGTCGCCGGCTCGGGATCGGCGCGCACGACGACCGTGTCGGCGACCGGCACGATTTCGTCCACGGGCAGATCCGCTCGGCCGGCGTGCCGGTGGAGGGCTTCGGGATCGGTTGCCTGGTAGATGCAGGTCGTCCCGACGGATCCGTCCTGTTCGGCGAGGGCGTAGGTGCGGATCCAGCGCACGTCGTCGGGCATGTCCTCGTCGCCGACCTTCTTGGATCGCACCGCCGCGGCCTCAAGATCCTCAGGTGCTCGGGACCTTCCCGAAACCTTCCTGCGCGGCGTCAGTCCAAAGCGGCGAGCCTTGCTTCGACGCGTGCCGTGTCGAGCCGCCGCCCGTTGTCCGCGAAGCCGGCGCTCGCCGCGCGCAGCAGCGGGCACGCGCCCGCGCGATCGCCGTGGCAACACGCGAGCTCGGCGCGTGCCTCGTCGAGAGCTGCCGGCCACGGGCCGCCTCGCCACAGGTTCGCCGACATCTCGGCTGCGGTCAGCTACGCGGCAGCGCGATCGGGCATCGCGGCGCGTGCCGCCGCGATCGCCGCGGCGACCCGGAAGGCCATCGCGCAGTACGCGCAGACGAGCTCTTCTCCGCGCAGATGAGCCTCGGCATCTTCGAGTCGCTGGCGGCCCAACCCCGGGCCGTCAGTCGCTCGCAGCAGGGCGGCGTATGTGAGCGGCTGGAGGTGACCGCTGAGCGGCGACCAGCGGGAGATGACGAGCGCGTCGGCGAGCAAGGCGTCTCCCAGCGCCGGCTCGCCGCGGGCGTATGCCACTTCGCCGAGGCGCATGCTGGCGAGCGCCTCGGTGGATACAGCGCTGATCTCGCGGCTTACGCGGACCGCCTCGCCGAGTCGCTCATCGGCCTCGGCGAGGCGAGCGGCGACGAGCGCGATCTCGCCCAGCACAGTGGCGGCAAACACCTGCGCGCGCCGCGCGCCCGAGCGCACCGCGTGGGCGTGCAACTCCTCGCGACCGTGCGGATGCGCGCGTGCGCGTCCCCGCTTGTCAACACGTACTGCGCGACGCACAGGTGGCCGTCGAACAGCGTGTCGGCCAGATCTGGCGCGCGCAGCGATGCATCGAGGTCGAGCCGCAGCGCGTCGGGCCACGTGCCCGTGCTATGGGCGACCATCGCCTGAATCTGAATGGCGGTGCGCGCCTCGCGCGCGAGCCCTCCGGTGACCGACAGCGGCTGGGCCTCGGCCGCCGCGCGGCGCGCTGCTTCGACGTCGCCCCGAAACCACGCGGCTGCCGCCTTGGCGAGGAGGTACGCCGCGCGCTCGGCGTCCGAGTCTGGCGAGAGCGGATCGAGCGTTGCTCGCGCCGCGTTTGCGTCACCGGCGGCCAGCTGAGCCCAGGCGTGGCGGACGCGCAAGGCCATGCCCTCGGGGCCGGCGGCGGCGGCGGCCTGCGCGTACGCCGTCGGGGCGCCGCGGTCGCCAATCGCCATCAGCAGATCGGCGC
>JALZJA010000152.1 GCA_030860005.1 Actinomycetota bacterium | reverse complement strand
CACGACGTTCTGCACGCCGCCGATGTCGTTGGCGATCCGCGACTGGACCTCGCCGGTGCGCGTGCGCGTGAAGAACGCCAGCGACAGGCGCTGCAGGTGGCGGTAGACCGCCGCGCGCAGGTCGTGCCTGACGCGCTGCCGACGAGGTTCGACAGCCAGCTCTGGCCGACGCCGAGCACGCCGGTGGCGATCGAGATCGCGATCATGCCGCCGACGAGCCACGCGAGCAGCGTCGTGTCGTTGCCCGGGATCGCGGTGTCGAGGACCTCGCGCAGCAGGAACGGCGTGATCATCCCGAGTCCGGCCGAGACGGCGATGAGCGCGAGCACCGCGCCGAGCCGCCGGCGGTACGGACCGAAGAGGCGGGCGATGCGGCGTGTCCCATCGGTCACCGTTCTCCCAGTCTAGTCGTTGCGCGTGCAACGACTAGGTCGTCGGCGATACTCGGCCCGTGCCCGCCGAGCCGCCGCTCTTCGAGTTCGAGTCGGTCAGCGTCGGCGGGTCCGACGCCCGACGCCTCGACGGCCTCGACGCCGCGCTGCCTGACGCGGGACTGACCGTCATCGCCGGCCCGTCGGGTTCGGGGAAATCCACGCTGTTGCGCCTGTGCAACCGCCTCGAGGTGCCCAGCGCCGGGATGGTGCGCCATCGCGGGACCGACGTGAGCGCACGCGACCCGCTCGAGCTGCGCCGCGAGGTCGCGATGGTCTTCCAGCGCCCGGTGACGTTCGCCGGCACCGTGCACGACAACCTGCGCGAGGCCGACCCCGAGTGCGACACGGATCGCGCCGCGACGGTGCTCGAGCGCGCCGCCCTGGACGCGAGCTTCCTCGATCGCGACGCCGACGAGCTGTCCGGCGGGGAGGCGCAGCGCGCGTGCCTCGCCCGCGCGCTCGCGACCGGGCCGCGCGTGATGCTCATGGACGAGCCGACGTCGTCGCTGGATGGCAAGGCGGCTGCGGTGCTCGAAGGGCTCGCACGCCAGCTCGTCGACGACGGCACGCCCGTCGTGTGGGTCACGCACTCCGAGGAGCAGATGCGTCGCCTGGCCGACTACGTGCTGCTACTGGTGGACGGGCGCGTGGATCGCAGAGGAGCGGCGGAGGAGGTGCTCGGCGATGGAGGGCGGTGACGTCGGTTACCTCGGGCTCGCCGCGTCGCTCGTGCTCGTCGCCATCGCGCTCGCGATCAGCCTGCGCCTGCGACTGCGCCTCGAGCGTGAGCTCGTCGTGTCGGTCGTGCGCGGCCTCGTGCAGCTGCTCATCGTGGGCGCCGCGCTCGCGATCGTCATCGATCCCAAGACATCGCTCGTGTGGTCGTGGCTGTGGGTTGTCGGGATCGTCGTCTTCGCCGCCGCGACCGTGAAGCGCCGCGCGCCCGCCGTGCCGCGCCTCTTCTGGATCGCCCTCGTGGCCAACGGCGCAAGCGCGGCCATCGGCTTCGCCGTCGCGTTCGGGCTCGGGATCTTCCCGGTCGAGGGGCGCACGCTCGTGCCGGTCGCCGGGATGCTCGTCGGCAACGCGATGAAGTCGGGGATCGTCGTCGCCGAGCGGCTCGTGGAGGCGCTCGCGGACGGGCGCGCCGAGGTCGAGGCGCGGCTCGCGCTCGGCCAGCCGTGGACCGCGGCCTCGCGCCCGATCCTGCGCAGCGTGCTGCGAACGGCGCTCTCGCCGCAGATCGAGAACACGAAGGCGCTCGGCATCGTCTTCCTGCCGGGTGCGATGACCGGCCTCATCCTCGCCGGCGTCGAGCCGCTCGATGCCGTGCTCGTCCAGCTCGCGCTCATGTACCTCATCCTGGGCGGCGTCGCGACGACGACGGCGGTCACGGCGCTCGGTGCCGTCCGGCGCCTGTTCACCTCAGATCACCGGCTCGTCGCGCTGCCGCGCTCGACGCGCGACACCGGCTGAAGCCGATCAGAAGACGACGGTGCGCTCGCCATCGCGCACGACGCGGTCTTCGCAGTGCCACTGGACGGCGCGCGCCAGCACGGCGCGCTCGACGTCGGCGCCGCGGCGCTCGAGCTCCTCCGGGCTGTCGCGGTGCGACACGCGGATGACGTCCTGCTCGATGATCGGGCCCTGGTCGAGCTCCTCGGTCGCGTAGTGCGCGGTGGCACCGATGAGCTTGACCCCGCGCTCTCGCGCGCGCTGGTACGGCCCGGCGCCGGCGAACGCGGGCAGGAACGAGTGGTGGATGTTGATAACCGGGACACCGACCGCCTCGAGGAAGGCCGCGGACAGGATCTGCATATAGCGGGCGAGGACGATGAGATCGAAGTTGCCCGCCAGCAGCTCGATCTGGCGGCGCTCGGCCGCGGGCTTGCTGTCGGGGGTCACGGGGACATGGGAGAACGGCACCCCGAACTTCCGGACCTCGTCGGCCAGGTCGGCGTGGTTTGAGATCACGAGCCCGATCTCGAGATCGAGCTCCTCGCGCCGCGCGCGCCACAGCAGGTCGAGCATGCAGTGGTCGTGGCGGCTGACCATGATCGCCGCGCGCTTGGGGATGTCCGCGTCGGTGAATCTCCAGACCATCGCAAACGGCTCGCCGACCTCGGCCGCGAAGCCGCGCTCGAGCTCGTCGCTGATCCCCGCCAGGCCCTCGCGATGAAAGACGGTCCGCAGGAAGAACATGCCGCCCTCGGGGTCGGTCGAGTACTGGTCGGACTCGACGATGTTCGCGCCCTGGTCGTACAAGAAGCGCGACACCGCGGCGATGATCCCCGGGCGGTCGGGGCAGGAAACGAGCAGCCGGCCCATGTCCGGCGTGCGGCTGCGTCGCGTCACAGCCCTCGAATCTACCTGCCAACATCCGCTCGCATGAGCACAGAGGCGGTGCCGGGGCGTGCACGCCGCTTGACGGCGGTGATGCGTCAGGAGGAGACCGTCACCCCGCTCGAGCTGTTCTTCGACCTCGTCTTCGTGCTCGCGCTGACGCAATGCACGGCGCTGATGGCGGCGGACCCGACGTGGGAGGGGCTCGTCAAGGGTCTGCTCGTCCTTGGCGTCGTGTGGTGGTCGTGGGTCGGCTACGCCTGGCTGACGAGCGTCGTCGACCCCGAGGAGGGCGACGTGCGGATCGTCATCTTCGCGGCGA
>JALZJA010000098.1 GCA_030860005.1 Actinomycetota bacterium | reverse complement strand
GGTCCGAGCGCAGCTCGACGCCCGCGAGCCCCGGCACGCTCATGTCGCCGACCGGCTCCAGGCGCAGCTCGACCTCACCGCGGTGGGCGCGCGCGCGGCCGCGCAGCAGGTCACCGTGCCGGGTGAGCGTCTCCGCGCGCCAGCCCAGCCGCGAGCACATCCAGCCGATCAGCAGCAGCGCCGACACGAGCGAGTCGTGGCGGTAGCGCACGGAGAGCTTGGCGAGCGCGTTCAGCTCCGCGCGCCGCGCCGGCGGATCGTAGGCGGCGGCGAGGCGCTCGCGCCACGGCGTGCAGCGCAGCCAGGCGAGGTCGACGACCTCGCTGCGATCGGCCAGCTGGCAGACGCGATCGAGCGCGGCGAGCACATCTGGCTCGTCGACCGAGTCCAGCAGCACGACCTGGGCGATCGGGGCGCCCGAGCGGCCCGTCGTGAGCGCGTCGACCGCCTCGCGATGACCGTGCGGCGACCAGACCGCGGTCGGCAGGTCGGTGACGACGAGCGGATCGACGATCGTGTCGAGGTCGCGCAGGTGGCGCTCCCCGACACTCACGACGACGAGCTCTCTCATCACAGCGAAGCCACCCGGCTTCGCGTCGTCCTCGGTGCTGACGCTCGCGGTCGCGTCGATCGTCTCGCGCCCCGGCTCGACGGCGCAGACGACGGTGCGCGAGGCGTGGTAGCGGCCCACGCGGCGCAGCCGGTTGGCGATCTCTCCGCTCCACTGGCGGTCCACGACGCAGACGAGGTTGAGCGTCCGCGCCGGGACGCAGTGCTGGTTCTTGGCGGTGCACTCGGCGACGAGCCGCCGCAGCGCCGCTTCGATCTTCGCCGGCGCCGTCTCCCGCTCGCTCCAGAGGAGGTCGGTCGTGCTCAAATCATTCTCCAGCGCGCGTCGGCGATCAGGAGCTGCTCAGACTCGGTCGGGCCCTGCGAGCCGGCGGGGTACTGGGGAAGCGGTCCCGCCAGCTGCTCCCAGGCCTTGACGACCGGGTCACAGACGCGCCACTGCGCCTCGACCTCGTCGTTGCGGGTGAACAGCGTCGCGTCGCCGCGCATCGCGTCGATGATCAGCCGCTCGTAGGCCTCCGGCGACTCGGACAGAAAGGCGGTGCCGTAGAGGAACTCCATGTTCACGGTGCGGATCGCCATCCGCGTGCCGGGGACCTTGGCGCCGATCGACAGCGACACGCCCTCGTTGGGCTGCACGGTCAGGACGAGCACGTTGGGCCTCACGCCGGTCGCCTCCTCGGTCTGAAACGCGAGGTGGGGGACGGGCTTGAGCGTCACCGCGATCTCGGTGACCTTGCGCGCGAGGCGCTTGCCGGTGCGCAGGTACATCGGCACGCCGGCCCAGCGCCAGTTCTGCACCTCGAGACGCAGCGCGGCGTACGTCTCCGTCGCCGAGTCCGGCGGTACGCCGGGCTCCTCCAGGTAGCCGGGCACCTCCTCCCCGGCGATGACGCCGCGCGAGTACTGGGCGCGGACCGCCATCTCCGGCACCTCCTCGGGCCTCAGCGCGCGGATCGCACGCAGGACCTTGACCTTCTCGTCGCGCACGGGGTCGGCCTCGAAGGCGACCGGCGGCTCCATGCACAGCAGCGACAGGAGCTGGAGCATGTGGTTCTGGACAAGGTCGCGCAGGGCGCCGGCCGAGTCGTAGTAGCCCGCGCGCGAGCCGATCCCGATGTCCTCGGACGCCGTGATCTGCACGTGGTCGATGAAGTTGCGGTTCCACAGCGGCTCGAACATGTTGTTCGCGAAGCGCAGCGCGAGGACGTTCTGGACGGTCTCCTTGCCGAGGTAGTGGTCGATGCGAAAGACCTGCTGCTCGTCGAAGACCGACAGCACGCGCTGGTTGAGCTCACGCGCCTCCTGCAGCGACCGGCCGAAGGGCTTCTCGATGATCACCCGCACCTTGGCATCGTCGCGGCGGGCAAGGTCGTGGCTGCCGAGCTCGTCGACGATGACCGGGAAGAAGCTCGGCGCCGTCGAGAGGTAGAAGCAGCGGTTCATCGGCAGGTCGGCGAACTCGTCGAGCCCGTCGAGGAGCATCCTCAGCTGCTCGTAGACGCTGTCGTCGTCAAACGAGCCCGCGACGTAGCGCACGTCCTCGAAGAGCTTCGCCAGCACCTGGTCGTCGGGCGGACGCCGTGAGAACTCGCGCACCGACTCGATCGCCTGCTGGCGAAACTCCTCGTGGCTCATCTCCGAGCGCGCGTTTCCGACGAGCCCGAAACGCTCGGGCAGCGCGCCCTCGTGCGCGAGGTTGTACAGCGCGGGGAGCAGCTTGCGGCGCGCGAGGTCGCCGGTGGCGCCGAAGATCACGAGCGCCGTCGGGTGGACGGGCAGGCGCTCGAGACCCTCGACGAGCGGGTTGTCGCCGACGCGCTCGGCGGCGGTGCTCACCCGTCCGCCGCCTTCCTCGTCGCGTGTCCGCCGAACTGCGCGCGCAGCGCCGCGAGTACGCGGTGCGTGAAGTCGCCGTGGCCGCGGCTGTAGAAGCGCGCGTACAGCGACGCGGTGATGACCGGCGTCGGCACGTCCTTGTCGATCGCGTCCTCGATCGTCCAGCGGCCCTCGCCGGAGTCCTCGGTGTAGCCGCTGAGGCCGGCGAGCTCGTTGCCCTCCTGCTCGAAGGCGCGCGCGGCCAGCTCGCACAGCCACGAGCGCACGACCGAGCCCTGGTTCCAGAGGTGCGCGATCTTCGCGTTGTCGAGATCGAAATCGGACTTGTCGAACAGGTCGAAGCCCTCCGCATAGGCCTGCATGAGGCCGTACTCGACACCGTTGTGCACCATCTTCACGTAGTGGCCGGCGCCGCTCGGGCCGAAATGCCCCCAGCCGCGCGGGCCGAGCGCCTCGCGGCTGAGCTCGCTGCACTCCGGCGCGAGCACGTCGAGGATCGGCGCCAGGCGCTCGACCGCCGCGTTCGGGCCGCCGACCATCATGCAGTAGCCGACCTCCAGGCCCCAGACGCCACCGCTCACGCCGACGTCGACGTACTCGATCCCCTGCTTGCGCAATGCGGCCGCGCGCTCGCGATCGTCGGTCCACTTCGAGTTGCCGCCATCGATGATCAGGTCACCCTCGTCCATGAGCGACGCGAGCTCGTCGACCGTCTCCTGCGTCGGCTTGCCGGCCGGCACCATGATCCAGACCATGCGCGGCGCGTCGAGCTGCTTGACGAGGTCGGCGAGCGAGCGCGCGCCGCGCGCCTCGGTCGTGTCGGCGATGCGCTTGACCGTGTCCTGGTCGCGGTCGTAGGCGAGAACATCGTGGTCTGAGTCGCGCTTGATGCGCGCGACCATGTTGCCGCCCATGCGGCCGAGGCCGACGAGACCGATCTGTGTCACTGGTTGTCTCCGAGCGTCGAGGGCGTGGTCGATGGTTCGGGCGTCGGAGCATAGGCGCGGGGTCCGCCCGCCGGGTGTTCGAGCGGTGTACCCGTCGTGGCCAGGCCCGGATGGCACCGGTGGAGCGCCCACCGCCATGGGTCCGTGTACCGCCCGCGGACTGGCTCCACGGTCAGATCAGCGTGCCGGTCAGAGACCGGGGTCATCGAGGAGATACGGCGCACTGAGCCGGCGCCGATCGGACGCTGCCCCGGATGGCGCCCCGACGCGGGATTTCAATTCGGACGGGGCTAGCGGGACGGCCACGAGCTCTGGGCCGCGAGCGAGCATGGTCACGGTCCGCGTGCCGGTGGACGACCGGCT
>JALZJA010000038.1 GCA_030860005.1 Actinomycetota bacterium | reverse complement strand
GCGACGATGTGCTCGGCGCCGCGGCGATAGGCGAGCAGCCCGCTCTCGGCGTCGACGAGCTCGAGCCCATCGCCGAGGTCGCGACGCGCGGCGATGAGGTCCTTGTACAGGGCGAGGATCGAGTCTGGGTCCCGCGCCTGGCTAAAGACAGCACCGCCCGCGACGCCGATGACCGGCAACCACGGCTCGCCGGTTGTGAAGCCGCCGTGCGGTGAGTCGTCGTCCCAGCGCATCGGGTGGCGGTGGCGGTCGCGGCCCGCGCGGTCGTCGGGTGGCTCGCGGCCGGGGCCGTCGGACATCCCGATCTCGTCGCCCTGGAAGATGAAGACCGGGCCGGGAAGCGTGAACGCGAGCAGCGCGGCGGCGCGGACGTTGTCGGCACCGACGCGGTCGGGCAGGCGCGGGAAGTCGTGGTTTGAGAACACCCAGGCGACGCGGCCGTCGGCGCCCGCTGGATCGAGCGCGCTTCCGATCGCGGCCCGGATGGCGGTCGCTTCCCAGGGCGCGTGCAGCAGCTCGAACGCGAACGCGACGTCGAGATGCTCGAGATACGGCGCGAGTCCCGCCGACGGCAGGTAGGCCTCCCCCACGAGCAGCGTTTCGGGTCCAGCGCCGTCGCGCAGCGCCCGCAAGGCAACGCCGATGTCGGGGGCGTTGCGCGAGTGGCGTGGCTCGAGCGTGCCCACGTCCGCGTGCTCGGGGAGCGGCGGCGCCGCGGATGCGGGCGGGTCGTTGCGCAGCTCGACGTCCTTCAGCAGCCGGTCGACGGCGTCGATCCGACAGCCGTCGACGCCGCGATCGATCCAGAAGCGCAGCACGCCGGCCATCGCGTCGCGGACGTCCTCGCGCCGCCAGTCCAGATCCGGCTGCTCGGGATAGAAGGAGTGCAGATACCAGCGTCCGCTGCGTGGATCGCGCGACCAGGCGGGGCCGCCGAACGATGCGATCCAGTTGTTCATCGGCCCGTCTCGATCGGACCACACGTAGCGCTCGGGATGCTCGCTGAACCACGGATGCTCGATCGAGGTGTGGCAGGGCACGACATCCATCAGCAGCCTGAGCCCGCGCTCGTGCGCGGTCGCGATCAGCTCGTCGGCATCGCGGAGCGTTCCGAACCGCGGATCGATATCGGTGTAATCCGCGACGTCGTAGCCACCGTCCGCGAACGGGGACGGATAGACGGGCGAGAGCCAGAGCGCGTCGGCGCCGAGATCGGCGATGTGCTCGAGTCGCTGGGCGATGCCACGCAGATCCCCCTCGCCGTCGCCGTCGGAGTCCTGGAAGGAGCGCGGATAGACCTGGTAGACGACAGCGTCGTGCCACCACCGGCTGTCGTGGCGACTACCGGACGCATGGCGTGCCTTTCGCGCCACGATCGACGACCTCAGCCCATCGACACCGTCCGGCCCTCGACGAAGTCATCCCACGAGCTGAGGATCTCGTCGATGAGCGACTCCGCGACGGGGCCGTCCGTGGTGAGCACCATGACGGCGTGGTCCTGCTCGCCGTTGTTCGGGACATGGCCGACGGCGGCCGAGCCGATGTTGATGCCCGCCTCGCCGAAGACCGTGCCGATGCGGCCGATGATGCCGGGGACGTTCTTGTAGCGAAACAGCGTCACCCAGGGCTCGATCTGGAGGTTGAAGCGCTGCCCCCAGGCCTGGAGCAGGTGCGGGCGGTGACGGCGTCCGAGCGTCGTGCCGACGACGGTCGTGCGCGCCTCGCCGCAGACGACGCTGACCCGGACGAGATCGGTGAAGTCATGGGCCTCGGTGCTCTTGATCTCGTAGACGCGGATCCCGCGCTCCTCCGCGACCGCCGGCGCGCTGACCTCGTTGACCGCCTCCTCGGTGCGGCCCGCCAGCGCGCCGAGCAGCACCGCGACGCCCAGCGGCCGGGTGTCGCGCTCGGCGAGCTTGCCCAGGCACTCGATCTCGATGCGGTCCACCGAGCCGCACTCCGCCAGCGCCGTCGCCAGGCGCCCGAGCTGGCGGCACAGCGGGAGGAACGGACCCAGCAGCTCGAGGTCCTCGGCGGAGATCGACGGCACGTTGACCGCCGTCGTGACGCTGGCGCCGTCAAGCGCCGCGACGATCTGCTCCGCGGCCTGGTAGCCCGCGCGGTCGGTTGCCTCGGCGGTCGAGGCGCCGAGGTGCGGCGTCACGATGACGTTGGGGTAGTCAAAGAGCGGATGCTCGGTGATCGGCTCCACGTCGAAGACATCGAGCGCCGCGCCGGCGACCTTGCCGCTGTCCAGCGCGGCCTGGAGGTCCTCGTCGACGATCAGCGATCCGCGCGCGACGTTGAGGATCCGCACGCCGTCGCGCATCCGGGCATAGGCCTTCGCGTTGAGGATGCCCTCCGTCTCGGCTGTGTTGGGCAGGTGGATCGTGATGAAGTCCGCGCGCTCGTAGACCCCCTCGGGGCTGTCGGTCTTCTCCACCCCGAGGTCGCGGTAGCGCTCGCCGCCGACGTATGGGTCATAGGCGATGACGTCCATCCCGAACGCCCGCGCGCGTATGGCGACGAGCTGGCCGATGCGCCCGAAGCCGAGGACCCCGAGCGTCTTGTCCATGAGCTCGACTCCGGAGAAGGCGGAGCGGTCCCAGCGTCCCGCCTTCAGCGACCCGTGCGCCTGCGGGATGTTGCGCGCGAGCGCGAGCAGCAGCGCCATCGTGTGCTCGGCCGCCGTCACGATGTTCGACTTCGGCGCGTTGGCGACGACGATGCCGCGCTTCGTCGCGGCGGCGACGTCGACGTTGTCGATTCCCACCCCCGCCCGCGCGACGGCGCGCAGCTTCGGCGCCCGCGCGATGAGATCCGCGTCGAGCTGCGTCGCGGAGCGGATCAGGATCGCGTCGTAGTCGCCGATCCGCTCCTCGAGCTCCTCGCGCGACCAGTCATAGCCGAGATCGACGTCGAAGCCGGCGACGCGAAGCACCTCGACGCCCGGCTCACCGATCTTCTCCTTGACGAGCACCCTGCGGGACATTCGGCTACAGCCTCTTGACGACCCAGTCGATGCATTTCGTCACCGAGAGCACGTCGCCGGGCTCGATCGCGGGGAACATCGCGACGCGCAGCTGGTTGCGGCCGAGCTTGCGGTAGGGCTCGACGTCGACGATGCCGTTGGCGCGCAGCGTCGCGGCGACCTCGGCGGCGTCGACCGAGGACCTCAGGTCGATCGTCCCGACGACGAGCGAGCGCTTCGAGGGATCGGCGACGAACGGGCGCGCGTACGGCGACTCGTCGGCCCAGCCGTAGAGGTGCTCCGCGGAGCACGTCGTGCGCGCGACGCACCAGTCCAGCCCGCCGTGGGCGAGCATCCACTCGAGCTGCTCGGCGAGCATGATGAGCGTCGCGATCGCGGGGGTGTTGAGCGTCTGCTCCTTGCGCGAGCTCTCGAGCGCCGTCGCGAGCGACAGGAACTCGGGGATCCAGCGCTCCGACGCCGCGATCCCCCCGATGCGCGCGATCGCGGCCGGGCTGAGCAGCGCGAGCCAGAGCCCGCCGTCGGAGCCGAAGGACTTCTGCGGCGCGAGGTAGTAGGCGTCGGCCTCGGCGATGTCGACGGGCAGTCCGCCGGCGGCGGACGTCGCGTCGACGAGCACGAGCGCGTCGCCGGCATCCGCGGGGCGGCGGACGCCGACCATCACCCCGGTCGACGTCTCGTTGTGCGCCCACGCGATGACGTCAGCGCTGGGGTCGGCGACCGGTTCGGGCGCGTCGCCCGGCTCGGCGCTCACGACGATCGGCTCGGCGAGGAACGGAGCCCGCTCCGTGACCGTGGCGAACTTGCCCGAGAACTCGCCGTAGACGAGGTGCAGCGCGCGCTCGTGCACGAGGCTGAGCGCGGCAGCGTCCCAGAACGCCGTCGTGCCCCCGTTGCCGAGCACGACCTCGTAGCCGTCGGGCGCATCGAACAGCTCGGCGAGGCCCGTGCGCACGCGCGCGACGAGATCGCGGACGGGCGCCTGGCGGTGCGACGTGCCCATGAGCGTCGTCGCCTGGTCCGCCACGCGGGCGACCTGGTCGGCGCGCACCTTCGTCGGCCCGCTGCCGAACCGGCCGTCTGAGGGCTTGAACGCTTCGGGTATTTCGAGCCGCGTGCTCGTCGTCATGGGCGGACGTCCTGCGTCGGCGGGTCGTAACAAACTCTTCGTGCCCAGGCGTGCGGCGGCGGCGTGCTCCGCCGCTCCCCGGTGGTGAGCTCCACCCGAACGCCAGTCGCGACGGCTTGGTGAGTCTAGCGGGCGGGCGATGCCCCGGCGGGGGCGAGCCATCATGGGCGGGGCCGAGACGGATGAGAACCGCGATATGCGCGGTGTTCAGCCATCTCGATTCTCAGGCCGCTCGATGCTGTTCGCTGCGCGCCAAGCCGCGGATTAGAGGAGCTACCCGCGGACGCGTTACTCGTGCCAGTCGGTGTCGATCCAGTCCATCATCGAACGCAGCTCCTTGCCGGTGCTCTCGACGCGGCTGGCGGCCTGCTCGGCGCGCATGCGCTTGAAGTTCTCCAGCCCGGCGCGGTTCTCGGCGATCCACTCGCGGGCGAAGTCGCCGGACTGGATGTCCGCGAGGATCTGGCGCATGGCGTCCCTTGTCTGGTCGGTGATGACCTTGTTGCCGCGCGTGTAATCGCCGTACTCGGCCGTGTTGGAGATCGAGTAGCGCATCCCCGCCAGGCCCTTCTCGTACATGAGGTCGACGATGAGCTTCAGCTCGTGCAGGCACTCGAAGTAGGCCATCTTCGGGTCGTAGCCGGCCTCGACGAGCGTCTCGAAGCCCGCCTGCACGAGCTCCGAGGCGCCGCCGAAGAGCACGGCCTGCTCGCCGAAGAGGTCGGTCTCCGTCTCGTCCTTGAACGACGTCTCGATGACGCCGCCGCGCGTGCAGCCGATCCCCTTCGCGTAGGCGAGCGCGGACTCGAACGCGTTGCCGCTGGCATCCTGCTGGACGGCGACGAGGCCGGGCACGCCCGAGCCCTCGAGGTACTGGCGGCGCACGAGATGACCCGGGCCCTTGGGCGCCACGAGCGCGATGTCGACGCCGGGCGGCGGCGCGACCTCCTCGTAGTGGATCGAGAAGCCGTGGCTGAAGAGCAGCAGGTTGCCCTCGGCGATCCCGTCGCCGACCGCGCCTTCGTAGGCCTCGCGGTGCAGTTCATCGGGGACGAGCATCATCACGACGTCGCCGCGGCTGGCGGCGTCGGCGATCGGCAGGACCTCGAGACCGTGGCTGTTCGCCTTCTCGGCCGAGCTCGAGCCTTCGCGCAGGCCGACAACGACGTCGACGCCAGAGTCCTTGAGGTTCAGAGCATGCGCGTGCCCCTGCGAGCCGTAGCCGATGATCGCGACGGTCTTGCCGTCGAGGAGCGTGAGGTCAGCGTCGTCGTCGTAGTACATGGGCGGGGATCCTACGGAGGTGCGCCATTCTCGTACGTCCCAGGTACCGGTTCGCCACAGCCTCCAGCTACGCGGTCGCCGCGGCGACGTGCGTGCGCCCAGGCACCGCCACGGTCCCGTCGTCGCTGACGTACACGGCGAGCTGAGCGTCGATCGCGTGGCGCAGGTCGTCGCGCTGTGCCCGCGTGAGCCCGCTGACGGTGTCGCTCAGGCCTGGCGACAGGTCGAGTTGCGCGTCCCACCGGTGGTCGAGGTCGTCGTAGCGAAAGACGATGTCGAGCGACTCGACCTGGATCTCGGTGAAGCCGGCGTCGCCGAGGAGCTCCTCGATCCGCTCCGGGTCATGGAACGCGAACATGTCCGGCTCGTCGGGGTCGGGCGGCTCGGTCGCGCCCATGCGCAGGAGCTCCTGCCGCGCCACGGACGCCCACGGGTTGTCGTCCTGATCGGCCCAGGCAGCGAGCGCGACGCGTCCGCCCGGACGCAGCACGCGCCGCGTCTCGCGCAGCGCCGAATCCGGATCGGCGACCAGCATGTAGACCCAGCGCGCGAGGACCCCGTCGACATGGGCGGTCGGCAGGTCGATCCGCTCCGCGTCGATCGTGCGGAACTCGACGTTCGTCACCCCGAGCTCTGCGGCACGGGCGCGCGCCTGCTCGACCATGGCCGGCGCGGCGTCGCTTGAGATCAGCGCGCCGCCCGGCTCGATGAGCTCGGCCGCCATGAACCCGGTGTCACCGGTGCCGGCGGCGAGCTCGAGCACGCGATGGCCGGGCTGGGGCTCGATCGCGTCGATGAGCCACGCCGAAACGGGCTGCCCGGCGTCCTGTATCACCGCGCGCCGCTCTCCCCATCCGCGCGCCGCCCGCTCCCAGCCATCGAGACTGTCGTCGCGGAAGGCAGCGGGATCGAACGGCATCCCGCGACCATAGCTCCTACCTGATCGTGAACTTGATGTTGCGCTTGGCCTTCGCGGCCGAGTTGCCGAACGCGCCCGTCTTGTCCAAGCCGTAGACGACGGCGCGGTAGGTGCCCGTGGAGAGCTTGATCGACGTGCGCACGTTGTATGCCCACGAGCCGTCGCTCTTGACCTTGACGAGGATCAGGATCGGCTTCGCGCACGACGTCCGCTTCAGGCCCTTCTTCGGGTCAAGCCAGCGGCACTTCTTCGTCGACGTGCTCTGGCTGCCCGTCGCCACCGTCGTCGTCTTCGCGATCGCCGTCTTCTCGACCGTGAGGATCACGCGTGAGATGCCGGACTTGTCCGTAGCCTTGCCGGCGAACTTGATCCGCGTGCGGGTCTTGGTCTTGACCTTGATCTTGACCTTCTTGCCGTTCTTCGTGACCGTCTTGGTCTTCGTCACGAACTGATTGATCTTCTGCTTGTTCTTCGGCTTGGTGATCGTGACCGAGGGAACCGTGCCATCGAGGATCGTCAGATCGGCCGACGCAGGCGTGCTCGATGCACCCTCGCCGTCGACGACCGTGAGCTTCGCCTTGACCGGGCCCTCACCCTTGTAGGTGTGGGAGACCGTCGGACCGGTCGTCGTCTGCGTCGTGCCGTCGCCGAACTCCCACCTGTACGAGGCGATGCTGCCGCCGGGCTGGTCCGTCGAGCCGCCACCGTCGAACTGGACCGGCGTTCCACTGCGAGGCAGCTTGGTGACGACCCCGATGGCCGCCTTCGGCGCGGTGTTGACGTACTCGTCCCCGCCGAGGTCCGTGGCCGCCCCGGCGCGGGACTGGCCGTCGACGTCGGTCGGCGACTCGACACCGATGAGAGGACCGCCGGCGTTGATCGCCGGGGAGCCTGGCTTCAGGTGGAAGTTGCGGTTCGCCGGATCCGCAAACAGAGCGTCGGGACTACCGCTCGTGGTGTTCGTTGTGCCTGGGACAGGTGTCAGCGTCGCCGTCGACGCAAGGCCCGGGTTGAGGTCGTTGTTCAACGCGATCGAGTTGGCGATCGTCGCCGAGATGCTGCCACCGAGGCCGACCGGCAGTGCATCGAGACGGATACCGTTGGTGCTTCCCGCGGCCGTCAGGTGGTGCGCCTCGATCGTGATGTTGCCGATTGGAAGCAGCCCGGTTGCGGTCGCGCGCACGGCCGCGGCACCACCACTGGCGAGCGTCGATTCAAGCCGCACCGACTTCGTGCCTGCGTCGGCGGAGTTGATCTGCACACCACTGGTACCGCCACCGGCGGTGATGACGGTGCTGCGGACGATCTTGTTGGTGCCTGCCGTGACGAGGATCGCATGGCCGCCGCTGACCGCGACGACGTCTCGGACCTCGAGCCCGGTAGTGCCGGCCGCGGTGATGGCCGGAGCGGTGGCGCTCTGGGTGACGATCACATTGCGCAGCAGACCGCCACCGCCGGCGCCGAAGTTCACCGAGCCGTTGACGATGGCGCCCGGACCGGCGCCTGCGATCTCGAGCCCGCTGTTGTTGAACGTGGCACCCGCGTACTGGCCGGGACTGACGAGAACCGTGTCGTTGTTGCCCACGGCACCAGCCGCGTTCGCCAGCGTCTCGCAGGTCAGGTCACCGCCTCCACAGCTTCCGCCTCCGGCGGCGACGGTGAACGTCGCGGCCTGCGCCGCGGCGGGCAGCGCGAGCGCGAAGAGCGCGGCGATGGCAATGCTCGATGGGGCTCGGCGGCCGGGGCGTGACATTCAATCCTCCAAGGATCGGCGCTGCAGCTTCCCTGAAGGGGTTCTCGGCAACTCCGCCGCAAAGCTGAAGGCCTTCGGCACCTTGTATCCGGCCAGGCGAACACGACAATGGTCCGATAGCTCCTCGGCGGTTGCGGTTTGCAGCGGGTGCAGGACGACGGTCGCCACGACACGCTCTCCCCACTCGAGGTCCGCCGCCCCCTGGACCGCCGCCTCGGCGACCGCTGGATGGGACTCGAGCACCGCCTCGACCTCGACCGGCGCGACGTTCTCGCCGCCGGTTACGATCGTGTCGCCGGCGCGCCCCGTGACCGTGAGGTTGCCCGCGGCATCGATGGCGCCCTCGTCGCCGGTGTGCAGCCAGCCGTCGGCGCCGGCGGCGCTCGGGGCGACCGTCGGGCCGGAGACGAGGATCTCGCGACCCGGCCCGATCCGCACGCGCGTGCAGAACAGCGGCGGCCCGCCGGTCGTGACCTGCGAGCACGCCTCGGTGAGGCCGTAGGTCGTGACGGTCGGCACGCC
>JALZJA010000037.1 GCA_030860005.1 Actinomycetota bacterium | reverse complement strand
CTAGGCGTGAATCCCTGCGGCGTCGCGCAGGGCGGCGGCCTTGGTGGTCTGCTCCCAGGTGAAGTCTGCGTCCTCGCGGCCGAAGTGGCCGTACGCCGCGGTCCGCTGATAGATCGGGCGATGCAGGTCGAGCTCCTCGCGGAAGGCCCCCGGGCGCAGGTCGAAGTGCTCGTCGACCAGGCGCTGAAGCTCGCCGCGCGAGACCTTCTCGGTCCCGAAGCCGTCGACCATCACCGACACCGGGCGCGAGACACCGATCGCGTAGGCGAGCTGCACCTCGACGCGATCGGCGAGGCCTGCGGCGACGAGGTTCTTGGCCACCCAGCGCGCGGCGTAGGCCGCCGAGCGATCGACCTTCGAGGGGTCCTTGCCGCTGAACGCGCCGCCGCCGTGCCGGGCCATCCCGCCATAGGTGTCGACGATGATCTTGCGTCCCGTCAACCCGCAGTCACCGACCGGGCCACCGATGACGAACCGGCCCGTCGGGTTGACCAACAACTCGCGGCGCAGCTCATCGGGGTCGTACATCCCCGCGGGCAGGACCGGCAGCACGACGTGCTCCCACAGATCATCGGGGATCTGCGCCTCGACGCCCTCGGCATGCTGCGTCGAGATCAAGACCTTCTCGATCGCGACCGGCACCCCTTCGCGGTAGCGCACGGAGACCTGAGTCTTGCCGTCCGGACGCAGGTAGTCGAGCGTGCCGTCCTTACGGACCTCCGCCAGGCGCCTTGCCAAGCGGTGTGCCAGCGAGATCGGCAGCGGCATGAGCTCAGGCGTCTCGTTGGACGCGTAGCCGAACATCATCCCCTGGTCGCCCGCGCCCGCGATACCACCCTCGTCGCCCGCGGCGCCGTTGGATGATCCCGAGCGGGTCTCGAAGGCCTCGTCGACGCCCTGGGCGATGTCAGCGCTCTGCTTGTCGATCGCGTTGATGACCGCGCACGAATCGGCGCTGAACCCAAGCGCCGCGTCCGTGTAGCCGATCTTGCGGATCGTCTCGCGAACGACCTCCTGGACGTCAAAGACCGTCTTCGTCGTGATCTCACCCGAGACCACGACCAGCCCCGTGTTGACCAGCGTCTCGCACGCCACCCGCGAGCCCGGATCACCCGCCAGGCACGCATCCAGCATCCCGTCGGAGATCTGATCGGCCATCTTGTCCGGATGACCCTCGGTGACGGATTCCGAGGTGAAGAGGTACTCGTCTTCAGCAATAGTCATGCTGGAAAGCTATCGATCGGAACCGCGCCGGGACTTGCGCTCGACGAAGTCGATGATCAGCGGAACGCCATCCATGCCGAACCTGGCCCGCAACCGGTTCTCGACGTAGTACGCGTAGTCGCGGGTCACGCGCTGGCGCGAGTTGACCTGGATCGCGAATCGCGGCGGGCGCTCGCCGATCTGGGTGGCGTAGAAGAGCTTCAGGCGGTGGCCCTGCTTCTGCGGCGGCTGACGCGCCTGCACGACCTCGCCGAGGAATCGGTTGAGCTCGGGCGTCGGGATGCGGCCCGACATCCGGTCGCCGAGCGCCAGCACCTCGCTCAGCAGCCGCTCGACGTGGCGGCCGGTCAGGGCGCTCGCGGTCAGCACCTTCGGGCGAAGGCGCAGCTTCGACGCGACCTTCGCGCGCTCGTGGTCGAGATCCTCCTCGGTCATCTGCGCCGCGTCCCACTTGTTGAGCACGATCGCCGTCGCGCACCCCGACTGCATCGCGAGCTGCGCAACGCGCATGTCCTGCGCGGTGACGCCGTCGCCCGCGTCGCAGACGACGAGCGCGACGTCCGCGCGCTCGGCCGCGCGCTGCGAGCGCAGCGCCGTGTAGTACTCGACGGACTCCGAGACCTTCGACTGGCGGCGCATCCCCGCGGTGTCGACGACGATGAGCTGGCGACCGTCGACCTCGAGCGGCAGGTCGATCGCGTCGCGCGTCGTGCCCGCGACCTCCGACACGATCACCCGGTCCGTGCCCGCGAAGCGATTGACGAGCGAGGACTTGCCGACGTTCGGGCGCCCGATGACGGCCAGGCGCACGACGCCGGCGTCCTGCACCGGATCGTCCTCTCCAAGAAGCTCCACGAGCCGGTCGAGCAGATCGCCCGTGCCGAGCCCCTGCGCCGCCGAGACGGCCATCGGCTCGCCGAAGCCGAGCCGGTGTGCCTCGGCGGCGAGCGGGATGTCGTTGACGCCGTCGATCTTGTTGGCGGCCACGACGACGGGCAGCTTCGTGCGCCGCAGCAGGTCGGCGAGCTCCTCGTCGCCGGGCCGCAGTCCCGCTCTGGCGTCGAAGACCAGGAGCGCGACCTGGGCGTCGGCGAGCGCGGCGCGCGCCTGATCGCGGATCGAGCCGGACACGGGATCGGGATCCTCGCGGTCCATGCCGCCGGTATCGATCAGGGTGAAGCGCCGCCCGTTCCACTCGGTCGCGATCTCCTTGCGGTCGCGCGTGATCCCGGGGCGCTCGTGGACGACCGCCTCGCGCGAGCCGCTCAACCGGTTGACGAGCGAGGACTTGCCGACGTTCGGATAGCCGACGACCGCGACCTTCATCGCAGCGCTCCGGCGAGGTCCACGATCCGGTCGACGACCGCTTCGATCGACAGGCCGGTCGTGTCGACCTGCACCGCACCGCGAGCAACCTGCAGCGGCGAGTGCTCGCGCGTCGCGTCACGCTCGTCGCGTTGGGCCTGCTCGGCCAGCATCTGCCCGACATCGACGCCCGTCTCGTCCGCGCGCCGGCGCGCGCGCTCTTCCGGCGAGGCGGTGAGAAACACCTTCAGCTCGGCGTCGGGTGCCACGACGGTCCCGATATCCCGCCCCTCCGCGACGTAGTCGCCGTCTGCGATGAGCTCGCGCTGCTTGCCGACGAGCCCCTCGCGCACCTCCGGGCGCGCGGCGACCTCCGACGCGCGCGCGCTGACCTCGGCCGTGCGGATCGCCTCGGTCACGTCCTCGCCGTCGAGCATCACCCGCCCGCCGAGCTCGATCGCGCAGGCGAGCGGATCGGGCGCGCCGCGCAGCTCGGCGAGCGCGACGCAGCGGTACATCGCCCCGCTGTCGAGGTACGTGAAGCCGAGCGCGTCGGCGACGGCGCGCGCGACCGTGGACTTGCCCGCGCCCGCGGGGCCGTCGATGGCGATCAGCATCGCCCGAGCATAGGGTCGTGGTGTCTGTGCGAGCGTTGCGCCGCCCATGCACGGCGTACCCTTGGCCCATGAACGGTCCCTCGAGCGAGTACCGCCTGATCGAGGATCTTCCGGCGTCGTGGGAGTCGCTGGAGGTATCCGAGCTACGCGCCCTTGACCAGGTCTGGCAGGAGCAGCGAGAGAGACTGGAGACGCTCGACGAACTCAAACGCTTCCGCACCGAGATCATCCGCTCGTGGGCGATCGAAACGGGTGTGATCGAGCGTGTCTATGCGATCGACCGCGGCACGACCGAGATCCTCATCGAGCGAGGCATCGAGGAGAGCCTCCTGGTGGGGGGAACCGACCGAGACCCCACTGAAGTTATGGCCGTGCTCCGCGATCACCACGAGACAGCGGAGGGTCTATTCGACTTCGTTGCCAGGCGGCGGGATCTCTCGGCGAGCTACATCAAGGAACTGCACCAGGTGTTGACCCGCAACCAGCCGACGAGCAAGGCGATCGATCAGTTCGGTCGTGTCTTCGATCGCGTGTTGTTACGCGGCGACTGGAAGCGTGTGTCGAACAATCCCACGCGCGAGAACGGGACGGTGCACGCCTACTGCCCGCCAGAGCACGTGGCGTCGGAGATGGATCGGCTCATCGCGATGCATCTTGCGCACAGCTCGATAGGTGTGCCTCCAGAGATCGAAGCAGCGTGGCTGCACCATCGCTTTGCCCAGATCCATCCTTTCCAGGATGGCAACGGCCGCGTGGCACGCGCCCTTGCGAGCCTCGTTTACATCCGCGCGCGATGGTTCCCACTGTCGATCCATAGGGACCGCAAGGCGGAGTACATCGCTGCGCTCGAGCGCGCCGACGACGGCGACCTCGAGCCACTTAGCGCACTGTTCGGCGTGACAGCGAAGGACGCGCTCGTGCGCGCGCTCGCCGTGGGAGATCGGGCCGAGCAGGATCTGCGCGGTATACATGCGGTCGTCTCGGCTGCGCGCGATCGCATGCTGGGCACGGCCCCTGGCGTAGATCCGAAGACCTTTGAGCGGGCTAAGGAAACCTCTGAGCGCCTGCTGAAAGCAGGAGGTGCGCAGCTCGCTCAGGTAAAGCAGGTCATCAACCAAGAGATCTCCCTGGCGAGACCGAACTTCTCGGTCAACGTCGACATCGCGCTTCACGGCGACGCGCGCGCCCGGTGGTATCGGGCCACGCAGATCCGCATCGCCAAGGAGGACTTGCACTACTTCGCCAACCTAAAGGCCTACAACGGCTGGACACGCCTTAGGCTCAACGACTTCGACGAGGGCTCACGGCACGAGGTCGTAGTGTGCCTGCACGCCATGGGCCAGACCTTCCGCGGACTTATCGCCGGCGTCGCGTTTTTCGAGCGCGCCGATCGCGACGAGGACAGCGAGAGGTTCGCGATAACGGAGCAGTGTCTCGTCGCTGACCTGTTTCAGGTCAACCACATCGAGGATGCGGCGGTCGCCGAGCGACGGTTCTGCGATTGGCTTCAGAGGGCGACTACAGTCGGCCTCGGCATCTGGGAACGCGGAATGGGAGGCTCAGAAGCTCCGTGAGCCAGCAATGTCTTCTTCGCGGACTGCGCGCCGCGTACGCCGGATCCGGAGCGTGCCGCCCCAGCGACCCGCGCATCGCCCGAGCATAGGGTCGTCGTCGTCTACGCCGCGAACAGCGTGCGCAACGCCAGCGCGAAGCCCGGCAGGAGCGGCGAGGTCAGCTCGTCGTCGACGGTGAGCTCGAGCGAGATGTCGAACGTCTGCGAGTCGCGGGAGCGCCGGAACACGAGCACTTCGTCAGCGGCGGTATCGACGAGCCACAGCTCGAAGAGCCCGTGGCGCTCGTAGGCGGACTTCTTCGCGCCGATGTCGTAGCGCCAGGTCGACGGTGAGCGCACCTCGACCGCGAGGTCCGGAAGCGGAGAGGGCGCTCGGGCGCCGCGTTCGAGCGTGCGCCCCTCCTGATACCAGAGCAGGTCGGGAGCGAAGACGTTGCGCGCGTCGAGCTTGACGTCGAGCGGGATCCAGACCTGCCCGCGTCGCGGTGCCTCGCGAACCCATGCGTCAAGCGCACGCAGGACGTCCAGCACGACGATCTGGTGCAGCGGTGAGGGTTCGTGCACGATGACCGCACCCTCAACGAGCTCGCTGCGAGCGGTCTCGTCCGGGTTGGCGAGGTATTCGTCCGCCGTGATGGGCTGTGCGACCGCCATCGCGTTCATCGTAGACCTCCTCGCCTTCGTCGGCCATCGCCTTCCATAGGCGCCGCACGCGCGAGGTTCGCCCCCTTACTGCAGGCTCGCGAGATCCTCCAGGAAGCCCGGATACGAGACGGCCGCGGCCTCCATCCCGGTGACCTCGACGCCCTCGGCCGACGCGAGCCCGGCAACGGCGCCCAGCATCGCCATGCGGTGATCGCCGCGGGCATCGATGCTCCCGCCGCGCAGCCCGGCGCCTCCGGCGCCCGTCACCACGAAGCCGTCCTCCGTCGCCTCGATCTGCGCGCCGAGCGCGCGCAGGCCGTCGACGACCGCCGTGATCCGGTCTGACTCCTTCACGCGCAGCTCCCGTGCGCCGCGCACGACCGTCTCACCGTCGGCGAAGCAGCCGAGCAGCGCGACGAGGGGCAGCTCGTCGATCGCAAGCGGGACCTCCTCTGGCTCGACCGCGGTTCCCGCGAGCGGGCCGGCCCTGACGTCGATGTCGCTCACCGGTTCGCCCGTGGCGACGGCGCCGTCCCCGGCCTCCGGCGCAGGCTCCATGTCGCCGAGCGCGATCGCGCCCATCCGCTCGAGGATGCGCAGAAAGCCGGTGCGCGTCCAGTTGACGCCGACGCCGCGCACGAGCAGGCGCGAGCCGGGCACGAGCACGCCGGCGGCGATGAGGAACGCCGCCGACGAGAGGTCCCCGGGGACGGCGATGCTCTGCACGTCGAGCTCGTCCGTGCTCGTCACCGACACCCGCGCCCCGTCGCGGCGCACGGCGACGCCCGCGCCGGCAAGCATCCGCTCGGTGTGGTCGCGGCTCGCGGCCGGCTCGACGACCGTGGTCGTGCCCTCGGCGCTCAGCCCTGCGAGCAGCACGCACGACTTGACCTGCGCGCTGGCGACCGGCAGCTCGTAGTCGATCGCGCGTAGCCGCGCGCCGCGCACGGTGAACGGCGGGTAGCGCTCGTTCGAGGGCTCGATCACCGCTCCCATCTGGCGCAGCGGCGCCGCGATGCGGTCGACCGGCCGCCCGCGGATCGAGGCATCGCCGTCGAGCTTGAAGACCTTCCCCTCCTGCGCCGCCAGCCATCCGGGCAGCAGTCGCATGAGCGTGCCGGCGTTGCCGACATCGATCGGGCCGTCGGCCTCGCGTGCGTCGCGAAGTCCGGTCCCGCGCACGACGAGCTCGCCGGGACGGACCTCGACGAGCGCGCCGACCGCACGCAGCGCGTTCAGCGTCGCCGTCGTGTCGGCCGCATGCAGGTACCCCGAGATGTGCACCGGCTCGGCCGACATCGCGCCGAGCAGGGCCGCGCGATGGGAGACCGACTTGTCCGGCGGCGCGGTGACCTCGCCTCGCAGCCGCTGCGCGGGGCCCACCCTGACGGCGCTCACGACTGCGCGCCGTTGCTCGCTGGGAGGCTCATGGCGGCAATCATCGCCCCGCTCGCTATGCGGCCGGATACCCGAGCTCGGCCACGAGCCCGATCGCACGCTCGGCATCCGCTGCCGGAACCCAGAGCGCGATCACGCCGGTGCGGTTGTCGGTCTCGGGAGCAAGCGTCAGGTCGGAGATGTTGATGCCGGCGCGGCCGAGCGCGAGCGCGAGCTCGGCGACGACGCCCGGCTGGTTGGGGACCGACGCCCGCACCTGCCGCACCGGGCCGCCGACGAGCCCCACCTCGAGCAGCGCGCCGCGCTGCTGTGCCGCCGCGTCCTGCCACGCCTCGAGGTCCCCGCCCTCCAGCAGCGCGCGTACCTCGCCCAAGCGCTGAATGAGCTCGTCGATCTCGGCGCCGAGCGCCACCCGGTTCGCGCTGTAGATCTGCGCCCACAATCCGGGGTTCGAGCCGGCGACGCGGGTCGCGTCGCGGAAGCTCGGGCCCGTCGGTGGGAGCGTCTCGCCGCCGAGCGCGTCCGTGGCCTGGGCCACGAGCAGGTTCGCCACGACGTGCGGCAGGTGCGAGACCGTTGCCATCAGCCGGTCGTGATCGGAGGGTTCGATCGCGGTCGGCACCGCGCCGATGCCGGCGATGAAGCGGGCCAAACGCTCGTAGAGCACGCCCGGCGTCTCCGCGCGCGGCGTCAGGTACCAGACCGCGCCGTCGAAGACATCCTCGCGCGCGTGCTGCACCCCGGTCGACTCCGCTCCGGCGAGCGGATGGCCCCCGATGAAGTTCTCGCAGTCGATCGCGTCGACGAGCGGCTGCTTGGTCGAACCGACATCGGTCACGACCGCCCGCGGCATTGCCCCGCACAGCTCTCGCACGACGCCTTCCAGGGCACCGACGGAGACCGACGCGATCGCCACGTCGGCATCGCCGATGTCGGCGACGTCCTGCACCGCCTCGTCGATCGCGCCGAGCTCGAGCGCCGTCTCGAGGACGCCCGGGCTGCGGTTCCAGCCGACGACGTGCGCTCCCAGACGCCGCCGGGCAGCCATCCCGACCGAGCCGCCGATGAGCCCGAGGCCGGCGAGGGCAACCCTCATCTGGTCGCTCAGGGCGCCGAGCGCCGGGTGCGAACCGACGCGGCGAGCCCGTCGAGCACGCCGACCGTCGCCTCCCAGTCCATGCAGGCGTCGGTGATCGACTGGCCGTACGTCAGCGGCTCGTCGCCGTCGAGGTCCTGGCTGCCGGCAACGAGGAACGACTCGAGCATGACGCCGACGATCGCGCGGCTGCCGCCGGCGACCTGCTCGCCGATCTGCGCTGCGACGGCTGGCTGGCGTTCGTGGTCCTTGCCGCTGTTGTCGTGCGAGGCGTCGATCACGAGGCGCTCCTCGAGCGCCGCGGCGCGCAGCATCGACAGCGCGTCGGCGACGTCGTGCGGGCCGTGGTTGGGCTTGCCCCGGCCGCCGCGCAGGATCACGTGGCCGTCCGGATTTCCGGTCGTGTGCAGAATCGCCGGCGTGCCGCTGAAGTCCACACCCGCGAAGGCGTGCTTCGCTGCGGCGGCGCGAACCGCGTCGACGGCGACCTGGACGTTGCCGTCCGTGCGGTTCTTGAAGCCGACCGGCATCGACAGGCCCGATCCGAGCTGGCGGTGGACCTGGCTCTCGGTCGTGCGCGCGCCGATCGCCGCCCACGCCACGGCGTCGGAGATGTACTGCGGTGTGATCGGGTCGAGGAACTCGCAGCCGACCGGCAGATCGAGTGCCAGCACCTCGAGCAGCAGCTCGCGCGCGGTGCGCAAGCCCGTGTCGACGTCCCCCGACCCGTCGAGGTGCGGGTCGTTGATCAGGCCCTTCCAGCCCGTCGTCGTTCGCGGCTTCTCGAAGTACACGCGCATCGCCACGCACAGGTCCGCGCGATGCTGCGCCGCGCACGCGCTCAGCCGGCGCGCGTACTCCAGGCCGGCATCCGCGTCGTGCACGCTGCACGGGCCGACGACGACGAGCAGCCGGTCGTCGGTGCCGTCGAGGATCGCGGTCGTGTCGGCGCGGCCGCGCAGCACCACCTCCGCCGGCTGCGGTTCGAGCGGCAGCCGCTCGAGCAGATCCGTGGGCGTCGTCAGCGACGAGACCTTCGCGATGCGCCGATCGCGAACGCCCGCGGCGAGCTGTGACTGCGTGACGGGCATCGTCAGACGGCTGCCCCGACCTGCTTGCCGGCAATCGCCGCGACCTGCTGCACGCGCGCGGCGAAGCGCGCGAAGTCATCGCAGTACAGCGACTGCGGCCCGTCGCAGATCGCCTCGTCGGGCGACGGGTGGACCTCGACGATGAGCCCGTCGGCGCCGGCCGCGGCAGCCGCCAGCGACAGCGGCTCGACGAGCTCTCGCCGGCCGGCGGCGTGGCTCGGGTCGACGACGACCGGCAGGTGGCTGAGCTCTTTGAGAACCGGCACCGCCGTGATGTCGAGCGTGAAGCGGTAGGCCGTCTCGAACGTGCGGATGCCGCGCTCGCAGAGGATGACGTTCTCGTTGCCCTCCTTGAGCACGTATTCGGCCGCCATCAACAGCTCCTCGAGCGAGCTCGACAGGCCGCGCTTGATCATGACCGGGCAGCGCGAGCGGCCGACTTCGCAAAGCAGCGCGTAGTTCTGCATGTTGCGAGCGCCGATCTGGATGAGGTCGGCGACCGCGAGCACCGGCTCGATGTCGCGCACATCCATGAGCTCGGTGACGATCGGCAGGCCCGTCTGCGCCTTTACCTCGGCGAGGATCCGTAGGCCGGCCTCGCCCAGGCCCTGGAAGGAGTACGGGCTCGTGCGCGGCTTGTAGGCGCCGCCGCGGAAGAGCGCCGCTCCCGCGTCCTTGACCGCATACGCCGCGACCAGCGCCGTCTCGCGGTCCTCGACGGCGCAGGGACCGGCGATCAGGGCGAAGTGCTCGCCGCCGATCCTGCGTCCGGCGATGTCGACGACGGTGCGCCCACCGCCGCGAGCGCCGCTGGCGGCGAGCCTGTAGGGCGCGGCGGCGCGGGCCTGCTCATCAGGTACCGCCTGGTTCATCACGTTCACGATCAATGTTCCTTTCGAGGAGACGCCTGGGGACGGAGGCTGCGGCGGCGCTCGGCGAAAGCGGTGAAGAAGGGTGTGGAGAGCCGAGCGCCTAGGTAAATCGCCAGGCGAAGGAGCGATAGGCGTACGTAAAGGTGATACGGGCGCTGTCGCTCGAGCGGCTCATCGGCCTCGAACCTTAGAGGACTTCCCGGAGGGCGTCGAGGAAACGGACGTTTTGTTGCGGCCTGCCGTACGTGACCCGCAGCGCCCCCTCGCGCCCGAGCGCTCTGCCCGCGCGCACGAGCACCCCGCGCTCGGCGAGCCCGCGCACGACCTCGGCCTCGTCGCTGTCCTCGGGCAGGTCAAACCAGCAGAAGTTCGCCTGCGACTCTGCCGGCTCGATCCCGAGCGCGTCGAGCCCGGCCTCGACCTCGACGCGCGCGACGATCGCCCGCTCGACGCGTTCGGCGACGGCGTCCTGGTGCTTGAGCGCCTCGACCGCCGCCGCCTGCGCGGCGGCGTTGCAGAAGAACGGCTGGCGGACCCGGTCGACCGCCCTGGGAAAGTCCTCGCTGCCGCACAGCGCGAAGCCGACGCGCAGGCCGCACAGCCCGTAGACCTTCGAGAACGTGCGCAGCAGGACGAGGTTCGAGTGCTTCGCGAGCAGGTCGAGGGTCGTGTCCGGGTCGTCGAGCAGATTGAACTCGCAGTAGGCCTCGTCGACGATCAGCGCGACGTGGCGCGGCACGGCGTCGGCGAACGCCGCGATCTCGGCGAACGGCAGCGCGGTCGACGTCGGGTTGTTCGGGTTGCAGACGATCACCAGGCGGGTCGCCGCGGTGATCTCCTGCGCCATCGCATCGAGGTCGTGGCGGTCGGCATCGTCGAGCGCCACCGTGATCGCGCGCGCGCCGGACGCCGCGGCGAGGTGCGGGTAGACGCTGAACGACGGCCACGCGTAGACGAGCTCCGCTCCGGGCTCGAGCAGCGCCTCACCGGCGGCCAGCAGGATGTCGCATGAGCCGTTGCCGATCGCGATCCGGTTGGCCGGCACGCCGTAGCGGTTGCCGAGCGCGCGCCGGAGGATCGAGTTGGATGGATCGGGATAGCGGTTCACCCCGCCGATCGCGCGCTGGGCGGCCTGGACGACCGCCGCCAGCGGCGGATCGGGAGACTCGTTGGAGGCGAGCATCGCCACGTCGTCGCCGAGCGAGTAGCCGTCGGCGACGGGGTAGACCGGAATCCGCCGGATGCGGGCGGAGAATTCGATCGCCATTCACAGATTGTGGCGCAGGCGGCTACTGCGCCCCATCGAGGTCGAGCCGCAGCGCTCGTGCCTCCCCCAGGTAGGTGTGGCGCGGGACGTGCGCGTCGGGCGCGTGGTAGTGCATGAGCACGCGAATGATCCGCGGCATGGACCCCGGCACCGCCACCTCGCGCGCGCACAGCAGCGGCACCTGGGAGAAGCCCATGTTGCGCGCGGCGACGGCGGGAAACTCGGCGTCCAGGTCGTCGGTCAGCGTGAAGATGGCGCTGACGACATCGGTGGGATGAAGGTCGTTGCGCTTCAGGATCTCTCGCAGCAGCCACTCGGTCGCGCCGAGGATCGCATGAGCCTCGTTGCGGTCCACCGACGAGGCTCCGCGCAGGGCATAGAGCCGCATGGCGGCGACTCTAGAACAGCGAGCGAAGCGGCAGCTCGAAGCCGGGCAGCAGCGCAGACGTCAGCGAGTCCTCGTTCGTGAGCTCCAGCGAGACGTCGAACATGGGCGCATCGTGCGCGCTGCGGCGGAAGACGAGCACCTCGTCGGCGGCTGTGTCGACGAGCCACAGCTCGGGCAATCCGGCTCGCTCGTAGCCGGCCTTCTTCGCGCCGATGTCGTAGCGCCACGTCGACGGCGACCG
>JALZJA010000006.1 GCA_030860005.1 Actinomycetota bacterium | reverse complement strand
ACATGTACTCCGAGTACGCGAAGGACCCGCGCATGAAGCTCAACCTCGGCATCCGCCGCCGGCTCGCGCCGCTGCTCGACAACGGCCGCGACGAGATCGAGCTCATGACCGCGATCCTCTTCAGCCTGCCCGGCTCGCCGGTCCTGTACTACGGCGACGAGATCGCGATGGGCGACAACGTCTACCTCGGCGACCGCGACGGCGTGCGCACGCCGATGCAGTGGACCGGCGATCGCAACGGCGGCTTCAGCCGCGCGGACTTCGCGCAGCTCTACGCGCCGCCGCTCATGGATCCCGTCTACGGCTATCAGGCCGTCAACGTCGAAGCCCAGCTGCGCACGCCGACGTCGCTGCTGCGCTGGCTGCGGCGCTTCATCGCGCTGCGCAAGGAGCACCCCGTCTTCGGCCTCGGGACGTTCGAGGCGCTCGTCACCGACAATCCCAAGATCTTCGCCAGCATCCGCACGTACGAGGACGACGTTGTGCTGTGCGTGCACAACCTCGCGCGCTCCGCGCAGGCGGTCGAGCTCGACTTGCGCTGGTACTCCGGGCGGAGCCCTGTCGAGATGTTCGGCCGCTCGCGCTTTCCCAAGATCGGCGAGCTGCCCTACCTGCTGACGCTCGCCCCGCGCGGGTTCTTCTGGTTTCGCCTCGAGGCGGAGGACGAATGAGCCTGCCCGACCAGATCTCGGGCCCCCTGGCGGACTGGGTGATCGGGCAGCGCTGGTTTGCGTCCAAGGCGCGCGAGGTCGCGTCGGTGAACGTCCTCGAGGAGGTGGCGCTCAGCGAGGACCCGGAGCTCAGGCTCGAGCTCGTCGAGGCGCGCTTTCACGCCGGCACGCACGAGCTCTACCAGCTGTTGCCGGGCGAGCAGGAGGGCGTGCGCGCGCTGGCGGATCTGCTCGGCGCCGAGGCGACGATCGACGGCGTCGCCTTCCACGGGGGACTGACCCCGACCGGGGAGGTCCGCTCGATGGGCGCCGAGCAGTCCAACTCGTCGATCGTCTTCGGCGAGGAGCAGGTGCTGAAGGTCTTTCGCCGTGTCGAGCCCGGCGACAACCCGGAGCTCGAGATGCTGAGCTTCCTGTCCGAGCGCGACTTTCCGAACATCCCAGCGCTGACCGGCTGGTATGAGTACTCGGGCGAGCTGATGGACGCGACGCTCGGGATCCTGCAGGAGTTCGTCACCGAGTCGCGCGACGGCTGGCAGCTCGCACTCGACGACCCGCAGGGGTTGCTGGCGCGCATCGCCGAGCTCGGTGAGGCGACCGGCCGGATGCACAGCCTGCTGGCATCCGCTACCACCGATCCCGCCTTCGCGCCCGAGGAGCCGAGCGCCGAGGCGCTCTCGCTCCTGACCGCCACGATCGACGAGCAGATCGAGCTCGTCTTCCTCGACCTGCCCCAGGACGACCGCGTCGCGCCGATCGCCGGCCGCGGCGAGGAGGTCCGCGACCGCCTGCAGCTGCTGTCGCACGTCGGCGTCGGCGGCCGGCTCATCCGCCACCACGGCGATTTTCACCTCGGCCAGACGATGCTCACCGACGAGCGCTGGGTCATCCTCGACTTCGAGGGCGAGCCCGCGCGCTCGCTGCTCGAGCGCCGGCGCAAACGCTCGCCGCTGCGCGACGTCGCCGGGATGTTGCGCTCGTTCGCCTACGCGGCATCGGCCTCCGAGCTGCTGCGCGGCGTGCCCGCGCCGGAGGGCTGGGAGCGACGCGCGCGGGTCGCGTACCTCGATGCCTACCTCGACACGGTCGAGCCGTTCCTGCTGCCCGCCGGCCGCACGGCGATCGAGAAGCTGCTGGCGATCTTCGAGCTCGAGAAGGCGGTCTACGAGCTGCGCTACGAGCTGAACAACCGTCCCGATTGGGTCCCCATCCCGGTCGCCGGCATCGCCCGGCTGCTGGAGGAAGAGGTATCGCCGTCATGACATCGAGTCATTGCTCGTCCTGCGCCGAAGCCGAGCTCGGACGGAGACTCTCGCGATGACGCTGAGCGGCATGAGCGCGGCCGACGTCGAACGGCTCGTCGCTCGCGACCACCACGATCCGCATTCGCTCCTGGGTGCGCACGCGTCCAGAGGCGGCGTCACGATCCGTGCGCTTCAGCCGGCCGCCGCGAGCGTCGTCGCGCTACCCGCCGGCGTCGCGCTCGAGCGCGTGCATCCCGGTGGGCTGTTCGAGGGCGAGCTGCGTGGCGAGAAGCTGCCGATCGACTATGAGCTCGAGGTCACGTACCCGGACGGCAACACGTTCACGTCGCCCGACCCGTACCGCTTCGCGCCGACGCTGTCAGACCTCGACCAACACCTCTTTCGCGAGGGCCGCCACGAGGAGCTGTGGGTGAAGATGGGCGCGCACGTGCGCACGATCGACGGGGTTCGCGGCACCTCGTTCGCGGTCTGGGCGCCGGCCGCGCGGTCGGTCAGCGTCGTCGGCGACTTCAACTACTGGGACGGCCGGCCGCACCCGATGCGCGTGCTCGGCGGGTCCGGAGTCTGGGAGCTGTTCATCCCCGGCGTCGATGACGGCGCGCGCTACAAGTTCGAGCTCCGCACGCAGACCGGCGAGCTGCGGCTGAAGGCCGACCCGTTCGCGTTTGCGACCGAGCTGCCGCCGCAGACCTCGTCGATCGTCCATGAGCCGGCGTTCGTGTGGTCCGACGAGGACTACCTCGCGGCGCGGCGCCACGGACCGCCGCTGGACCGGCCGATGTCGACGTACGAGGTGCACCTCGGCTCGTGGCGGCTCAACCCGCTCGAGGACAGCCGCTCCTTGACGTATCTCGAGCTCGCCGGCGAGCTCGCGGCGTACGTCTCGGACCTCGGCTTCACGCACGTCGAGCTGATGCCGGTGATGGCGCATCCGTTCAGCGGCTCGTGGGGCTACCAGGTGACCTCCTACTACGCCCCGTCGCCGCGCTTCGGCTCGCCCGACGATTTCCGCGCGTTCGTCGACCGCATGCACGAGCACGGGATCGGCGTGATCCTCGACTGGGTGCCCGCGCACTTCCCGCGCGACGACTGGGCGCTGGCGCGCTTCGACGGCACCGCGCTGTACGAGCACGCGGACCCGCGCCGCGGCTCGCACCCGGACTGGGGCACGCTCGTCTTCAACTACGCCCGCAGCGAGGTGCGCAACTTCCTGCTCGCCAACGCGCTGTTCTGGGCGCGGGAGTTCCACGTCGACGGGATCCGCGTGGACGCCGTGGCATCCATGCTCTACCGCGACTACTCGCGCGAGGCCGGCGAGTGGGTGCCCAACGAGTTCGGCGGCCGGGAGGACCTCGAGGCCGTCGCGTTTCTCAAGGAGCTCAACGAGGTGCTGCACCGAGACGAGTCCGGCGTCATCAGCGCGGCCGAGGAGTCGACCGCGTGGCCGGGTGTGTCGCGGCCGACGTATCTCGGCGGCCTCGGCTTCGGCTTCAAGTGGAACATGGGCTGGATGCACGACACGCTGGACTACTTCAAGCAGGACCCGATCCACCGCCGCTACCACCACCACGAGCTGACCTTCGCGCTCGTCTACGCGTTCACGGAGAACTTCATCCTGCCGCTGTCGCACGACGAGGTCGTCCACGGCAAGGGATCGCTCATCGACAAGATGCCGGGCGACCGCTGGCAGAAGCTCGCCAACCTGCGCTCGCTCTACGCGTTCATGTGGGCGCACCCGGGCAAGAAGCTGCTGTTCATGGGGCAGGAGTTCGCCCAGTCGGCCGAGTGGAGCCACGAGCGCTCGCTGGACTGGCACCTGCTCGAGCACTCCGAGCACGCCGGGATCCAGTCGCTCGTGCGCGACCTCAACGGCGTCTACAAGCGGCGTCCCGCGCTGTGGGAGGTCGACTTCGACTCGCGCGGCTTTTGGTGGATCGAGCCCAACGACGCCGACGCGAACGTCGTCGCGTTCGCGCGTGCGGGCAAGGACCCGGCGCATGACGTCGTGGTCGTTGTGTGCAACTTCTCCCCGATCGCGCGTTCGGGCTACCGCCTCGGGCTGCCGCGCTCCGGCCGCTGGGTCGAGGCGATGAACACCGACTCGACGTTCTACGGAGGCTCGGACGTCGGCAACCTCGGCGGCGTCGAGGCCGACGCGCTGCCCTGGCACAGCCAGCCCTGCTCGGCTGAGGTCACGCTGCCGCCGCTGGGGGTCGTGTGGCTGGTGCCGGAGTAGCGGGAGAAGGCGAGTCCTCCGAAGGAGTAGGACGCCGCTCGGCCCGGCCGGGTGGCGGGCCAGTGCGGATGGGAGGGGACCGTTTCGGGTCCTGCGGACGAGCTCCTCTCCGGCCCCCTCCCACCGCACCGG
>JALZJA010000637.1 GCA_030860005.1 Actinomycetota bacterium | reverse complement strand
ACGGCCGAGGAGAAGCTGATCCGCGCGATCTTCAAGGAGAAGGCGCGCGAGGTCCGCGACACGTCGCTGAAGGTGCCCCACGGCGAGGGCGGCGTCGTCATCGACGTGATGACGTTCGGCCGCGACGAGGGCGACGACCTGCCGCCCGGCGTCAATCACCTCGTGCGCGTCTTCGTCGCCAAGAAGCGCAAGATCTCCGAGGGCGACAAGCTCGCCGGCCGCCACGGCAACAAGGGCGTCATCTCGAAGATCGTCGACGAGGCCGACATGCCGTTCATGGAGGACGGCACGCCGGTGGACGTCATCCTCAACCCGCTTGGCGTGCCGAGCCGCATGAATGTCGGCCAGATCCTCGAGACCCACCTCGGGTGGGCCGCCGCCGAGGGCTGGTACGACGACGGCACCGACGCCTACAAGCTCGCGCAGTCGCAGACCTATGACGGCCGCGCCGGCAAGGTCTACACGGCCACGCCGGTCTTCGACGGCGCGTCGGTCGAGGACGTCGACAACGCGCTCGTGAAGTGGCAGGACGAGCACAAGGGCCGCATCCGCATGGACATCGACCGTTCGCGGCGTCCGGGCGAGCGCGCCTCGGGCAAGTTCACGCTCTACAACGGCCGCACCGGCGAGCCGTTCGAGGAGCAGGTGACGGTCGGCTACATGTACATCCTGAAGCTGCTGCACCTCGTCGACGACAAGATCCACGCCCGCTCGACCGGCCCCTACTCGCTGGTCACCCAGCAGCCGCTGGGCGGCAAGGCGCAGTTCGGCGGCCAGCGCTTCGGCGAGATGGAGGTCTGGGCGCTCGAGGCCTACGGCGCGGCGTACACGCTCCAGGAGATGCTCACGATCAAGTCCGACGACACGGTCGGCCGCGTGAAGGCCTACGAGGCGATCGTCAAGGGCGAGAACATCGCTGAGCCGTCGATTCCAGAGTCCTTCAAGGTGCTGCTCAAGGAGATGCAGTCGCTGGCGCTCGACGTCAACGTCGTCTCCGAGGAAGGCGCCCGCGCGGAGATGCGCGACGAGGACGACGATCTGCTGCGCGCCGCCGAGGAGCTCGGGATCGACCTCTCCGGGGTGCGTGCCGGCAACGGCGCCGAAGCTGAGCCTGAGGACGATGGCGCGCTTGAGGTGGACGCCGAGGCCGACGCTGCCGACGAGGGCGTCGAGGACGAGGTCGTGGCGCCCGCCGAGGACGAGATCGTGCCGCCGGTCGACGAGCTGGCCGAGGAGATCGACATCGACGCTGCCGCCGACATCGACATCGACGCCGAAGCACCGGCCGAGACGTAAGCCCTGGCGCCGGACCCGACCTTCCCACCGCTCTTGCGGCCCGAGCCCGAGTCTCGGGCCTAACCCCCACGCAGAGGATTCACCTTGATCGATATTAACAATTTTGATGCGATTGAAATCGGGCTCGCCTCCTCCAAGCAGATTCGCGGCTGGAGCTCCGGCGAGGTCACCAAGCCGGAGACGATCAACTACCGCACGCTGAAGCCCGAGAAGGACGGGCTCTTCTGCGAGCGCATCTTCGGTCCGACGAAGGACTGGGAGTGCTACTGCGGCAAGTACAAGCGCGTTCGCTACAAGGGCATCGTCTGCGAGCGCTGCGGTGTCGAGGTCACGCGTTCCAAGGTCCGGCGCGAGCGCATGGGCCACATCGACCTGGCCGCCCCGGTCAGCCACATCTGGTTCTTCAAGGGCGTCCCGAGCCGCATCGGCTACCTGCTCGACATGGCTCCCAAGGAGCTCGAGAAGGTTCTCTACTTCGCCGCGTCGATCATCACCTGGGTCGACGAGGAGGCGCGCGAGCGCGACCGCGCCGAGCTGGAGACGAAGGTCAACGAGGTGCTGGACTCCTACGCCGCCGAGCGTGCGGAGCGCGTGCTCGAGCTCTCAGAGCAGCAGGCGCGCCGCGAGGCGTACCTGGACTCGGGCGGCCAGAAGGAGTTCGACGAGGAGGACCACCTCTGGGCCGAGGCGCTGGACCTCGACATCAAGAAGATCGACGACGACGAGCGCGCGAAGCTCCTCAAGGAGCTGCGCAAGACCTTCGAGTCCGACATCGCCGATACCGAGGCATACATCGAGGACGCCGCCGAGCGCATGCGCCAGGTCTGGGAGCTCTTCAAGGACATGGAGCCCAAGCGCATCGAGCACGACGAGACGATCTTCCGTGAGCTCAAGGAGCGCTTCGGCTCGCCGTACGGCTTCGGCGAGTACTTCCGCGGCAACATGGGCGCGGAGGCGATCCGTGACCTGCTCCAGCAGGTCGACCTCGAGGCCGAGGCCGAGGAGCTCGGCGAGATGGTGCGCACCGCCAAGGGCCAGAAGCAGGCCCGCGCGGTCAAGCGCCTGAAGGTCGTCGCGGCGTTCATCTCTTCGGGCAACCGTCCCGAGCAGATGGTGCTCGAGGCCGTCCCGGTCATCCCGCCGGAGCTGCGCCCGATGGTCCAGCTCGATGGCGGCCGCTTCGCGACCTCCGACCTCAACGACCTCTACCGCCGCGTCATCAACCGCAACAACCGCCTCAAGCGGCTGCTCGACCTCGGCGCGCCGGAGATCATCGTCAACAACGAGAAGCGCATGTTGCAGGAGGCCGTGGACGCGCTGTTCGACAACGGCCGCCGTGGGCGCCCCGTCACCGGCCCGGGCAACCGGCCGCTGAAGTCGCTGAGCGACATGCTCAAGGGCAAGCAGGGCCGCTTCCGCCAGAACCTGCTCGGCAAGCGCGTGGACTACTCGGGCCGCTCGGTCATCGTCGCCGGCCCCTACCTGAAGCTGCACCAGTGCGGGCTGCCGAAGCTCATGGCGCTGGAGCTCTTCAAGCCGTTCATCATGGCCCAGCTCGTCGAGCGCAAGGCCGCGCAGAACATCAAGGCGGCCAAGAAGATGGTCGACTCGATGATCCCCGAGGTCTGGGACGTGCTCGAACAGGTCATCCACGAGCACCCGGTCCTGCTCAACCGCGCGCCGACGCTTCACCGCCTGGGCATCCAGGCGTTCGAGCCCGTGCTCGTCGAGGGCAAGGCGATCCAGGTCCACCCGCTCGTCTGTCACGCGTTCAACGCGGACTTCGACGGCGACCAGATGGCGGTCCACCTGCCGCTCTCGGCCGAGGCGCAGGCGGAGGCCCGGATCCTCATGCTGTCCTCGAACAACATTCTGTCCCCGGCGCACGGCGCTCCGCTGGCCACGCCGACGCAGGACATGATCCTCGGCGCCTACTACCTGACCTACGGTCCGGAGGCCGAGGAGCTTCAGAAGATCGACCGCGCGAACCACACCCCGCGGCCGCACGTGTTCCGCACGGCGCAGGAGGCGGAGCTCTCCTACGAGATGGGCGGCGTGAAGCTGCACGACCTCGCCGAGTTTCGCCCGCCGGGACGCGAAGGCGGCCACGTGCTCACGACGATCGGGCGGATCATCTACAACGACCGCATCGAGCGGGCGCTCGAGGAGGCGATGGGCGAAGACTTCGACCCGACCGCGTACGACTTCGTCAACAAGTCGATGAAGAAGCGCGACACGGTCGACCTCGTCGACAGCCTCGTGCAGACCTACGGCGCGACGACGATCTCGCAGGTCCTCGACGCGTTCAAGGACCTCGGCTTCGAGTTCGCCACGAAGGCCGGCATCACGATTTCCAAGAACGACGTCGTGATCCCGCCCTCCAAGGGCGACATCGTGCGCTCCTACGAGGAGCGCGTCGCCGAGCTGACGAGCCAGTACGACATGGGGCTCATCACGCAGGAGGAGCGCCACGAGGCGGTCGTCGAGCAGTGGAACGCGTGCACGGAGGAGGTCGCCGACGCGATGGTCGCGAACCTCGACGTCCTGAACCCCATCTTCATGATGGCCAACTCGGGCGCCCGTGGCTCGTTCAAGCAGATTCGCCAGCTCGCCGGCATGCGCGGCCTGATGGCCAACCCGAAGGGCGACATCATCGAGCGTCCCGTGAAGGCGAACTTCATGGAGGGCCTCGACGTGCTCGAGTACTTCACCTCGACGCACGGCGCTCGCAAGGGCCTGGCCGACACCGCCCTGCGTACCGCGGACTCCGGCTACCTGACGCGCCGTCTGGTCGACGTCGCCCAGGACGTGATCATCCGCGAGGCCGACTGCGGCACCGAGGAGTACATCGAGCTGGCGCTGTACAAGGAGTCCGGCGACCTCAACGAGAACCTGCTCGGCCGCTTCGCGGCCCACGAGGTCAAGACGAAGCGCGGACGCGTCATCGTCGAGCAGGGCGCCGAGATCGACCGCCCCGAGGTGGCCGACATCGTCGATTCCGCGGATCAGCTCAAGGCCGACGACCACGGCAAGATCAAGATCGCCGTTCGCTCCGTGCTGAAGTGCGAGGCGTCAAGCGGCGTGTGCCAGGCGTGCTACGGCCGCTCTATGGCCAGCGGCCAGACCGCCCAGATCGGCGACGCGGTCGGCATCATCGCCGCGCAGTCGATCGGCGAGCCCGGCACGCAGCTGACGATGCGTACGTTCCACACCGGCGGCGTCGCCGGCGCGGACATCACGCACGGCCTGCCGCGCGTCGTCGAGCTGTTCGAGGCGCGCAAGCCGAAGGGCCTGGCGAAGATCGCCGAGCAGGACGGCGTCGTGACGATCGAGGACTCCGAGAAGGCGCTGACGGTCGTCATCACCGACGACTCGGGCGAGGAGCACCGCCACACGTTCCCGCGCCGCACGCGGCTGTTCGTGTCAAGCGGTCAGCGCGTCGAGGCGGGCACGCAGCTCAACGAGGGGTCGCTGTACCCGCACGAGCTGCTGGCCATCCGCGGCCGCACCGAGACCGAGCAGTACCTCGTCAAGGAGGTGCAGGAGGTCTACGTCTCGCAGGGCGTCGACATCAACGACAAGCACATCGAGCTCATCGCGCGCCAGATGCTCAAGAAGGTGCGCGTCGACCAGAAGGGCGACACGGACTACCTCCCGGGGCAGTTCGTCGACCGCTTCGAGTTCGCCAAGGTCAACGACGAGATCATCGCCAAGGGCGGCGAGGCTGCCCAGTACGAGGACATCATCCTCGGCATCACGAAGGCCTCGTTGAACACGGACTCGTTCCTCTCGGCCGCCTCCTTCCAGGAGACGACGAAGGTCCTGACCGACGCTGCGCTCGAAGGCAAGATCGACCGCCTGAACGGGCTCAAGGAGAACGTCATCATCGGCAAGCTCATCCCGGCCGCCACGGGGCTCAAGCGCTACCGGCGGATCGAGATCGAGCCCTCCGAGCCGCTTCCGCGGGCGATGGACGACGTCGGGCTGCTCGACCAGGACGAGATCGCGGCCGAGCTGGGCCTCGGCGACGGTCTCGGCTTCGGCTCTTCCTTCAACGAGGACATCGCGTCGCTCGAGGAGATGGGCACCGGCGGCGGGGACACGGGCTTCGCGGAGGAGCTCGCCGACCTCGACCTGCCAGACCCCCCCGACACCGGCTGATCCGCGACCACCGGCTTCGCCGGCGGTCGCCGGCGGCGTCCTCGGTCGCTCGCGTGCTAGCGCACGCCACGCTCTCTGCGTCCACGCCAGCCGCGGCCAGCCGGCGCCGGTGAGATCCTCCAGCCTGCGGCGAGCAGCTTCTCGAAGCGCTCGCCGCAGCCCGCGCTGGTCTCGATGACCGCGCGGGCGCGCAGGCATGTGCGCAGCCGTCGCGGCCTCACATGGGCGTCGAGCCGGATCAGGGCGCCGGCGCCGTCGAGCCACAGCAGGTCAAGCGCGAAGCGCATGCCCGCGGTGTGGACCGACCGGCAGCGCTCGATGAGCAGCGCCCGATCGGCTGGCAGCCGGTCGAGGCCGGACAGCCCTCGCAGGCGCGACCGGCGGTCACGGGCGATGAGGATCGTCGAGCCGTCGGGCAAGAAAAGCGAGCAGGTGGTTTCCCGCGACGCTCGAAGGGAAATGAATGACAGTGGCCACATGATTTTGGGCGGCCCACTGGACGGGCGTTCGACCCTCATCCTCGCAGCATCACGGCGCCCTCAATGTCGATAGACAGGACCAGTTTGCCCTGCAACCACGCGAACTTTGCACCAACTCGCCCCGGCCAGCGCACCGAGCGCTCGTTCTCGCTAGCCTGCTTGCAGCGGATGGCGCGCGTCAAGCGTGTCCAACGGGGTGTCGATGGTAGGGCTGTCGCTCGGCTCCTCCCTCCCGCGCGTTTCTCCCTATGACCCTTCATCTTGGAATCGTCCTTGCGCTGCTCTGCGCGTTCGCCTCGAACCTGGCGTTCCTGTACAAGCATCGCGGCGCCTGCACGGCCTGCAAGGTCGAGATCCGCCACCCGCTGCGGACCGCGCACTCGCTCTGGAGCCAGCGCTGGTTTGCGATCGGCATGGGCGTCGGTGGGGGCGCATGGCTGCTGCACGTCGCAGCGATGTCGCTTGCTCCGCTGTCCGTCGTGCAGGCCGTGCTCTCCGCGGGGCTCGTCCTGCTCGCGGTCATGGCCGACCGCATGTTCGGCTTCAGCGTCCGCCCGCGCCAGTGGTGGGGACTCGGGCTGACCGCCGTGGGGCTCGTCCTGCTCGCGATCACGCTCCCGGCGAGCCACGGCTCGCACTCGTCCTTCTCCTTCGGTGTCATGGCCGCCTTCGAGGCCGGCCTGCTCGGGCTCGGCGCGCTGTTCATCATGGGCCCGCGCCTCGGTGGCCCGGCCGCGCACCACGGTGTCATGCTCGCCGCCGCCGCCGGCATCCTCTTCGGCGTCTGCAACGTCGGCGTCAAGGCGCTGACCGGCATCGCCGACACCGGCGCGGCCGCAGTGCTGCTCAGCCCGTGGCTGTGGGTCGCGCTCGCAGGGTCGGCCGCCGCCTTCTACGCCTCCGCCCGCTCGCTCCAGGACGGCGACGCGATCGCGGTCATCGCGATCACCGGCACCGCGGCGAACATCGCCTCGATCGCCGGCGGCATCGTCGTCTTCGGCGACCCGCTGCCCAGCAGCGCGCTCGGCATCGTCCTGCAGTCCGTCGCCTTCGTGCTCGTGATCGTCGCCTCGGCGCTGACGCCGGCGCCGGTCCGCGCCGCAGCGCGAGCCGCGGCGACGTCTCCGGCCTAGCCGCCTCGTCCGGGTGCGGTCGGGTCACGCAGCCCCAGCTCGTACTCCATGAGCTCGAGCCCGAGATCGTTGTCGGGGTCCAGCCGCCCAGTCGCGCGCCAGCCCTCGCGCTCGTAGAACGCCCGGGCGCGAGCCTGCCCGACCGCGGCCCAGAGGCACGCCGTCTCATATCCACGGGTGCGCATCCCCTCGAGGATGAGCTCGTGAAGCTCAGCCGCCAGGCCGCTGCCCCAGTGCGGCTCGCGCACGAACAGCTGCGTCAGCCGCGCGACCCCTTGACGCGGCTCGCCGTCGGGGTCTCGCTCGGGCCGCGCCGTCGCCTGTCCCGCAGGATCACTCCCCGCTGAGAACGCGAGCAGGGACCACGAGCCGTCGCGGCCGAATCTGTGCATGAGCCCGAGCAGCATGGCGGCCCGCGTCGGTGACTCCCATCCGACGGGGGTCCAACGACGGTAACCCTCAAAGCCCTCGGTGAGGATGTCGGCCAGGGTCGCAATGTCCTGCCTCGTGGCCGATCGGATCTTGAAGTCGGACATTGGCGGCGCAGGGTAGACGAGGCGGAGCGCCCCCATACCAGGCAGACTGACCTCATGAGGCGCCGGCTGCACCGTGCGGTTCTGCTTGCGTGCGTGATCGCGGGGCTCTGCGCCGCACCCGCTCCCGCGGCGCTCGAGACGATCGTCCAGGACGACGCGGTGATGCTCTACAGCGAGCCCGACGGCCTGCGCGCCGCGGCCCAGCGCCTGAAGCTCTTCGGCGTCGACCGCGTGCGCATCACCGCGAACTGGTCGGTTATGACCCGTGACGCCAGCTCGAACGCCAAGCCCGCGTTCGACGCTCGCGACCCGGCCGCCTACGAGCAGGCGCGCTGGATGAACATCGACAACGCCGTTCGGGCGGTGCGCGAGGCCGGCATGAGCGTGCTCATCGACATCGGGTTCTGGGCGCCTCACTGGGCGACGAGCGATCCACCGGGACCGAAGGCGCGCAGAAACATCAAGGCTGGTCACTACGCCGACTTCGCCGTCGCGGTCGCGCGACGATACTCGGGCACGTTCGTCATCCCGCCTCCGGGAGGGGTTGCGGTCGAGTCGCCGCCCGCGCAGGACGAGGACCCGCTCAAGGAGCTCCTCATGCCGTTGTTCGCGCCGGCGAAGCCGAGCCCGCCGGTGCCGGCCCAGCCGGACAAGCCGCTTCCGCGCGTTAGCGTCTTCGCGCTGTGGAACGAGCCCAACCACCCGGGGCTGATGCTTCCGCAGTGGCGGGCCGACAAGGCGACGCCGGCGAGCCCGCGCATCTACCGTCGCATGGTCCGCGCCGCCTACCCGGCCATCAAGAAGGTGCGCAAGGACACCCGTGTGCTCATCGGCAACACGTCGAGCGTCGGCGGCAACCGCGGCACCGGCGCGGTCGCGCCGCTCGAGTTCCTGCGCGACTTCGCCTGCGTCAACAGGCGCCTGCACCGGCGCACGAAGGCCGACTGCGCTCACTTCAGGCGTCTGCCCGGCGACGGCTGGGCGCATCACCCCTACACGCGCAACGAACCGCCGTCCGCGGCCGGCCCGGGGCCCGACGATGTGCACATCGCCGACCTGCCGGCCATGGCGCGGACGCTGCGGGCGCTCGTCCGGCGCGGCCGCCTGGCCTCGGGCTACAAGCGCATCTACCTGACCGAGTTCGGCTTTGAGACCAAGCGTGTGCCGGGACGCCCAACGGTCTCGCAGTCAAATCAGGCGCGCTGGCTGACGTGGTCTGAGTACCTCGCCGACCGGGTGCCGGCCGTGCGGTCGTTCGCGCAGTTCCTCCTGCGCGACCAGCCGCCGGCGCCGACGGTGATCTCCGAGAGCAAAGGACGCCCGTTCGGCGAGTACTCGACCGGCCTGCTCGGAGCCGACGGCACGCCGAAGACCGCGGCGCGCAGCTTCCGCGCCGGCCTGTTCGCGGCGTTGCGCCGGGGCGACCGCGGCGTGATGCTCTACGGCCGCCTGCGCCTCGGACAGGGCTCCAAGGCGATCACGCTCGAGCGCCGCACGCGAAGGGGGCGCTGGAGGACGATCGACCGCTTCAACCTCTACGGACAGGGCGCGTTCGCGCGGACCTTCGCGCACCGCCGCAGCGCGATCTACCGGCTCACGTTCCCCGGCCGGCCCGGCGCGCGCAAGAAGGGTCTCGCGGTCAAGCCCGTGCGCGGGCCCCGGTGAGCAGACCTCACGCTGCTAGCATTCCGCGCCGCATGCCGACGACTTCACAGCTGGTCCGCAAGGGCCGCAAGGTTCCCAAGAAGAAGCTCGCGACCCCCGGCCTGAAGTCCGGCAAGGGGCGCAAGAAGAAGGTGGCCGCCCCGCAGCGCCGGGGCGTCTGTACCCGCGTCTACACGACGACGCCCAAGAAGCCCAACTCCGCGCTGCGCAAGGTCGCGCGCGTTCGCATCACGGGCTCGATCGAGGTGACCGCCTACATTCCCGGCGAAGGCCACAACCTGCAGGAGCACTCCGTCGTGCTCGTGCGTGGCGGCCGGGTCAAGGATCTTCCTGGCGTGCGCTACAAGGTCGTTCGCGGGACGCTCGACGCCGCCGGCGTCAGCGACCGCAAGAAGGCGCGCAGCTCGTACGGCGTCAAGAAGCGGTAGCGGGCGGGGACTGATGCCGCGCCGCGCAGCCGCCCAGATCCGTCCCGTCGAGCCCGACCCCGTCCACCGGTCGCGGATCGTGCAGCAGCTCATCAACAAGGTGATGCTGCACGGCAAGAAGTCGACTGCCGAGAAGATCGTCTACGACGCGCTGGCGATCATCGCCGAGCGCACGGGCAAGGATCCGGTCGAGCAGCTCGAGACGTCGATCAAGACGCTGACGCCGGTGCTCGAGGTTCGCTCCCGCCGCGTCGGCGGCGCCACCTACCAGGTGCCCGTCGAGGTCCCGGCCCGCCGAGCCCGCACGCTCGCCGTTCGCTGGCTCGTCGAGTTCGCCCGCCAGCGCCGCGAGAAGACGATGGCCCAGCGGCTCGCCAACGAGCTCCTCGACGCGCAGTCCCAGCAGGGCGGCGCCTACAAGCGCAAGGACGACATCTACCGCATGGCGCAGGCCAACAAGGCCTTCGCACATTACCGCTGGTAGCACCCGGCCACGAGCGGCTGGTCAGCGCGCCTGCCGCCGCGGCGAGAATCGAGATGGCTGCAATCCGCGCATATCGCGGATCTCATCCGTCTCGATGAAGAATCGGCCGCCGAAGCGACCCGCGCCGTCGGCCTACCCGATTGGAGCTGAGCTCAGCCATATGACGGTTCTGCCACATGGCCGCGTCCGCTCGTGCCACCCTGTGCAGGTGAAAAGGCGGTGGTTCGTGGTGCTGGCTGTGGTCGTGACCGTGTTCGCGCTCGGCAGCGCGACGGCGGCCCAGGCGCGGTTGAAGACGCCGCGACTCACCGCTGTACGGTGCGTGCCGGTCAAGGCGGTCGCGTGTAAGAACGCCGTGCGGGTGAAGATCGGCAAGCAGGTCCAGGTCAAGGGGCGCCACCTCTCGAAGGGGATGCGCGTGACGTTCCGGTGGTCGAAGGGCGGGCTTGCGACGAAGCTGCGGCGCACGCGGATCGGCTGGACCGCCCGTGTGCCGGAAGGCACGCGCACCGGCAGGGTCTCGATCGCCGTGCGCAACCGCGCTGGGCGCAGGTCCAACACGCGCCGGATCGTCGTCGTGGCGTCGTCCGGATCGAAGAAGCCGCCCTCCCAGGGTGGCGTGCCGGCGGCGTTCCGTGGCAACGGGATGTGGATCTGGTACCTGTCGAGCAGCGAGGGCGGCGACCTCGACGCCATCGCCGCGCGCGCCCGCAGCGCCGGGATTTCGACGGTGTTCGTCAAGAGCGCCGACGCCGACAAGGTCTGGAGCCAGTTCACGCCTTCGCTCGTGCACGCGCTCCATCTACGCGGGCTGCGCGTGTGCGCCTGGCAGTTCGTCTACGGCAGCAAGCCGGTCGGTGAGGCCAGGGCCGCCGCGGCCGGCGCCGCGGCCGGCGCCGACTGCCTCGTCATCGACGCCGAGTCCGCCTACGAGGGCCGCTACGTCGCTGCGCAGCGCTACATGAAGGAGCTGCGCGCCGCCGTCGGCCCGAGCTACCCGCTCGGCCTCACGTCGTTTCCCTACGTCGACTACCACCAGGGCATCCCCTACTCGGTCTTCCTGGCTCCCGGCAACGCACAGGTCAACCTGCCGCAGGTCTACTGGAAGGACATCGGCGCCTCCGTCGACGCCGTCAGCGCGCGCACCGTCGCGCACAACCGCATCTACGGCGTCCCGATGGCTCCGCTCGGCCAGGCCTACGACACGC
>JALZJA010000611.1 GCA_030860005.1 Actinomycetota bacterium | reverse complement strand
TCCCGGGAATGACGAAGTCCTCCTGGTAACGACGATTCCCCACAGACCAGAGCAACCTTGAGCGCCAGCACAGACCCCATCGCCGACTTTCTCACCCGGATTCGCAACGCGATCCAGGCCGCCCACGAGACGGTCGACATCCCGTCGTCCGGGCTCAAGAGCGAGTGCGCCCGCATCCTCGCCGAGCAGGGCTACATCGACGGCTTCGCGACCGAGCCGCCGAACGACGACCATCCCGGCGAGATCCTGCGCGTGCGCCTGAAGTACACGACCGACCGCCGCTCGGCGATCTCCGGCCTGAAGCGCGTCTCGCGCCCGGGACGGCGCACGTACGCCGGCGCGAGGGCGATCCCGAAGGTGCTCGGCGGCATGGGCACCGCGATCATCTCGACGTCGAGGGGCGTCATGACCGGCCACGAGGCCCGCAGCGCGGGTGTCGGCGGCGAAGTCGTGGCGCACGTCTGGTAGGCAAACGATGAGCCGCATCGGCAAGAAGCCCATTCCCGTTCCCATCGGCGTGACCGTCTCGATCGAGCCCGAGGTCGTGCGCGTCAACGGCCCGCGGGGCGAGCTGCATCAGCGCGTCCCGCGCGACATCACCGTCACGCGCGACGGCGACCAGCTCGTCGTCACGCGCCCGACCGACCGCGACGAGCACCGCGCGCTGCACGGGCTGACGCGCTCGCTCGTGGCGAACATGGTCGAGGGCGTCACGTCAGGCTTTCAGAAGACGCTCGAGATCCAGGGCGTCGGCTACCGCGCCCAGCTCAAGGGCCGCGATCTCGAGCTCGCGCTCGGCTACTCGCACCCGGTGTCGATCAAGGCGCCCGAGGGGATCGAGTTCGAGGTGCCTCAGCCGACGCGCGTGATCGTCAAGGGCAACTCCAAGCAGGCGGTCGGCGAGCTCGCCGCGAACATCCGCAAGGCCCGCCCGCCGGAGCCCTACAAGGGCAAGGGCATCCGCTACGAGGGCGAGTACGTCGCCCGGAAGGTCGGCAAGAGGGCATGACCATCTCGACGAAGCCCACCAAGCGCCTCAAGCGCCGCCGGCGCGTCCGCGCGAAGGTCTCTGGAACCGCGCAGCGGCCGCGCATCTCCATCTTTCGCTCCAACCGCGGCATTGCCGCACAGCTCGTCGATGACGTCGCCGGGCACACGCTCGCGGCCGTCAGCTGGACCGAGGCACCGCTGCGCGACAAGTCGCCGATGGAGCAGTCCAGCGAGGCCGGCAGGCTGCTGGCCGCGCGCGCGAGCGATGCCGGGATCTCAAACGCCGTCTTCGATCGCGGCGGCTACCAGTACCACGGCCGCGTCCGGGCCTTCGCCGAGGGCGTCCGCGAAGGAGGACTCACCATATGACATCGGGTCATTGCTCGACCACGGCCAGCGCGGCCCCGGACCGGAGGCGCTCGCGATGAGCGCTCCCGTCGTCGACCGCAGCGTCAACCAGGCGGGCTTGGACCTGCAGGAGCGCGTCGTGGAGATCAACCGCGTCGCCAAGGTCGTCAAGGGCGGCCGTCGCTTCTCGTTCACGGCGCTGGTCGTCGTGGGGGATGAGCGCGATGTCGTCGGCGTCGGCTACGGCAAGGCGAACGAGGTCCCGCTCGCGATCCAGAAGGGTGTCGAGCAGGCCAAGAAGAACCTCTTCCGCGTGCCCAAGCACGGCCAGACGATCACCCACACCACGACCGGCGTCTTCGGAGCCGGCCGCGTCTTCATGAAGCCCGCCTCGCCCGGTACCGGCGTGATCGCCGGCGGCGGCGTGCGCGCGGTGCTCGAGCTCGCCGGAATCCACGACATCCTGTCCAAGTCGCTCGGCTCGCAGAACCCGATCAACCTCGTCAAGGCGACGGTTGCGGGCCTGCAGGGCCTGCGCCGCCCCGAGGAGGTCGCGCAGCTGCGTGGCCTGTCGATCAACCAGGTATTGGGGCTGCACGGGACCGGCGACTCGGATGAGGTCGCCGTGGAGACGATCGCGGCGACCGTGCCGGACGTGCCCGAGGCGCCCGCCGCGGAGGCCGCTGAGCGATGAAGGTGACGCAGATCAAGTCGCGCAACGGCTCCGACAAGCGTCAGCTCGACACGCTGCGCTCGCTCGGGCTGCGCCGCATCGGCCACACGGTCGAGGTGAAGGACACCCCGCAGGCGCGCGGCATGGTCCACCGCGTGCGCCATCTCATCCGGATCGAGGAGGACTCGTGACCCCGCCCAAGCCCAAGAGCGAAGGCGAGCAGCCCGAGGACGTCGGCCTGCACACGCTGAAGCCGGCCCCCGGCAGCCGCAAGGCGCGCAAGCGCGTCGGGCGCGGCCACGGCTCGGGCCACGGCAAGACGTCGGGCCGCGGGCACAAGGGCGCCGGCGCCCGCTCGGGTTCGAAGACGAGGCCCGGCTTCGAGGGCGGCCAGATGCCGATCCACATGCGGATGCGCAAGCTGCGCGGCCCGCACATGAAGAAGTCGATGCCCTTCGAGCCGTTCCGCACGCATACGCAGGCGGTCAACCTCTCAGATCTCGAGCGGCGTTTCGACACGGGCGCGGAGGTCACGGTCGAGGCGATGAAGGCCAAGGGGCTGGGCAGCCGCAAGGGCGTGCCGATCAAGGTCCTCGCCAAGGGCGAGATCACCAAGCCGCTGACCGTCCACGCCCACAAGTTCAGCGCGAAGGCTCGCGAGGCGATCGAGGCCGCCGGCGGGACCTGCCAGATTCACGCCGACTGATCGGCAGTCTCCAGTGCCGGCCAAGCGGCCGAGCGGCCCCGTCGCCACGCGGCGGGCCGTCAGAGCGCCTGTACTAAGCTGCCGCGTCGGTGCTCTCCACCATCCTCAGCGCCTTCACGGTCGCCGACATCCGCAAGAAGCTCGCCTTTACGGCCGCCGTTCTGGCGATCTATCGGCTTGGCGCCCACCTGCCCGTGCCGGGCATCAACGTCGAGGCGGTCAAGGACATCCAGGACTCGTTCGGCGGCGGGAACATCCTCGGCTTCCTGAACCAGTTCAGCGGCGGCGCGCTGGCGCGGGTGGCCGTCTTCGCGCTGGGGATCATGCCCTACATCACGGCGTCGATCATCTTGCAGCTGCTGACCGTCGTGGTGCCGTCGCTCGAGAAGCTCCAGAAGGAAGGCGAGGTCGGCCAGCAGCGCATCACGCAGTACACGCGCTACCTCACCGTCGGCCTCGCGTTCGGCCAGTCCGTCGGCTACGTCTTCCTCTTCCGCTCCTTCCAGGCGTCGGCGGGGCAGCCGGTCGTCGAGAACTTCACCGCCGCGCGCGTCTTTCTCATCGTCATCTCGCTGACCGCCGGCTGCGTGATGGTCATGTGGATGGGCGAGCTGATCACCCAGCGCGGGATCGGCAACGGGATCTCGCTCATGATCTTCGCCTCGATCGTCTCCGGCCTGCCGGGGGGCGTTTCGAAATGGTGGACGAGCGACGATCCGGTCTTCAAGGTCATGTTGCCGTTCATCGCGCTCGGCGTGATCGTCGCGATCTGTTTCGTCCAGGAAGGGCAGAGACGGATCCCGATCCAGTACGCCAAGCGCGTCATCGGCCGGCGCATGACGCAGGGCGGCCAGACCTACCTGCCGCTGCGCGTGAACATGGCCGGCGTCATCCCGGTCATCTTCGCCGCGTCGATCATGGCCTTCCCCCCGACAGTCGGCCAGCTCCTGGGCGGGGCGCTTGGCGAGGATGTGGCCGCGTTCTTCGCGCCCAACGGCTGGGCGTACGTCGCGGGCGAGTCGCTGTTCATCATCCTCTTCACGTACTTCTACACCGCGGTCACGTTCAACCCCGTCGACCAGGCCGACAACCTCAAGAAGTACGGCGGCTTCATCCCCGGGGTGA
>JALZJA010000568.1 GCA_030860005.1 Actinomycetota bacterium | reverse complement strand
AGGCCCTGCGCGCGCGGCCGAAGGAGATCAACACCCGCCTGGGCACGTTCGGGGAGGTCGCACACGCGCTCGCGCCCAAGGCGATCGACCAGATCCTGCACATGGCCTACAAGGTCTTCCCGGACTCAGCCGCCTCCAAGGGCGACAAGGACCCGGCCTCCGCGGAGAAGGCCAACATGGAGCAGATCGCGATGGCGAACATCATGAAGGGCGTGCACTGGTAGCCAGGTCGTGAGGCGCGCGACGCATTCCACGTGCCGCTCGACAAACCCCGGCCGCCCCCCAGAGGACGGGGAACCGCGGGTCTTGTAGCTCTCCTGGGCAGTCGCTCAGGGGTTACCGGCGGCAGTGGCGCTCGCACCAGAACTGCTGGCCCGCGGAGCCGGGATGCCGGCTGGACGACCGGGAAACCCGGCGGGCCTGCCGCCGGCTGGGGTGCCGGCCGGCTTGCCAGCGCCAGACGGCCTGCCGTCCGGAGTCCCGGCGGGCTTGCCGCCTGGAGTGGCGGCGGGTTTACCAGCGCCAGACGGCCTGCCGCCGGGGGTGCCGTCCGGCTTGCCGCCAGGGATGCCGTCTGGCTTGCCAGCGCCGGCGGGCTTGCCGCCGGGCGTGCCGGCAGGCTTGCCGGCGCCGGTCGGCCTGCCGGGACCTGACGTGGTGTCGCCGGGAACCGCCAGGCGATCGCGGGGCGAGCGAGCGGGGGCGCTGCTGCGGGAACGATCGCGGTGCTGGAAGAGGTTCCCGATCGTCGTCGGGATGGTGCGCAGCGTGTTCTGTCCGACAGCCGTCTCGGTGCGCAGCGAGGGATGCTCGGAACCGCGTGATTCAAGCTCCGGGACGGCGTACCCGGCCCCGCCGGCCAGCGTTGCGCTCACGGCCACGACGGTGGCGGCTTTGGCCCCCAGAGAGAACCCAGCCGTGGTCTTGGCGGTCCCGACGAGTCCAACGGCGACCCCGCCGGAGCCACCGGTGCCTCCGCCGCCGAGCATGCCGTGCAGCATCGCCGTGGCAACGGCGACCGGCAGCGGCGGGATCATGGCCGTCAACTGCCCTGGGCGCTGGTGCAACGCGAGCTCGAAGTCGTGGCAGCCCGCACAGGCACGCAGGTGCCCACGCATCCGCATGCCGCGCAGCATGCGCCGATCGCCGTCAGACAGCGTCCGCCGGACAGTCTCACAGTCCATCGCGCGGCCCTCCTCCATGGCGTGCAGCGCGCAGCGCGCCTCGTAGACGCATTGCTTGACCGCCGAAGCGCTGGTTCCCAGCGCCTCCGCGACGTCCGAGAACTCCAGACCGCCGAGCTCGCGCATCAACAGCGCGCCCCGCTGGCGCTCGGTCAGCGCGCCCAAATCCTCCGTCAACGAGCGCATGCGCTCGCGTGAATCCACCACATCCGCGGCCGCCGCATCGCTGACGTGCACAGCAGCGCTCAGATCGCTGTCGAGTCGGCGGGCGCGCAGCAGCGAGATCGACTCGTTGTGCGCGATCCGATACAGCCAGGGACGCAGCGCGATCTGCCGTTTCTCGCCGGGCAGCGCGCGTAGCGCCTTGACCATCGTGTTCTGCAGAGCATCGGCGGCATCGTGGCTGTTGCCGACAATCGTGTGGCAGTAGCGATGCAGCGCCTGGTGATGGCGCTCGAAGATCGCCGCCATCGCGCCATCGCTGCCAGCCGCCGCGAGCCGCACCAGCCGCGCATCGGACGCCAGCCGAAACGCGACCGCAGGCGGACGCACGACCGGCCCAGAAAGTGGGGTCACCGATTCCATGCACTCTTCATCGACAACGCGCGCCAAAGACAATAGTCAGGAGGCAACGTGGATCGAAAGTTTGGCGCTGAGAGACAAGTTACGCGAGCCGGAACCCGGAAGGGCCGCCTGCGAGGCGCAGGCGGCCCTGGTCAAACGCGTTGCGGGTTTGCTTAGGTCTGCGCCTGATCCTTCAGCAGCTTGGCGCCGGCGACGACGCACTTGCTGAACGGCGTGCCCTTCTGACCGGCGATGTGCTTCCTGCTCTCGGCCTTGCAGGCCTTGCTTGGGCTGCTCGTCTGCCCGTTGGCGAGCTTAGCCATCGCGGTCACGCACAGGCTGAACGGCGTGCCCTTCTGGCCCTTGACGTGCTTCTTGCTCTGGGTCTTGCAATATGTGCCGTACGCCTTGGCCTTGGCCTTCGGGCTCGCGTTGGGGCCGGGCGTGGCGGGCGGGCCGGGATTGTCAGGGGCGTGCTGCGTGCCCTGGTTATCCGGAATGTGCGCGGTGCCCTGGTTGCTGGGCACCTGCGGCGGCAGCGCAAACGCCGGAACGGCCGACAAGGCAAATGCCGCGGCCAGCGCGATCGTCGTGGTCGAAAACTTCATGGTGCCTCCTACGGCGACTGGGCGGCCTCACACCTGCGTGAGACCCCGGGTTTTGCGCCCCCGCCTCGCGACGGGTTTGCCATTTCGAAGAGGTCATCCCTCGAGCATGAAACGCCCGGCGCGCACAAACGTCAGGAGCTATCTAGCGCGTGACGCGAAAGTCATGGCGCTGCTCGATGATCGAGCAGGTCAGTTCGGCGATGGCGGGATCGAACTGGGTCCCGGCGCACCGTCGCAGCTCGGCGAGCGCCTCCGGCTGCGACATGGCCGTGCGGTAGACGCGGTCGTTGACCATCGCGTCGTAGGCATCGCAGATGGCAATGATCTTCGCGCCGATCGCGACCTCGTCTGCGCGTAGGCCGTCGGGGTAGCCCGTGCCGTCATGGCGCTCGTGGCTCGAGCGCACGAGCTGGGCCGCCGGAGCTAGCGACGGAGCGGAGAGGATGATGTGCTCGCCAATCTCCGCGTGGCGCTGCATGAAGGTCCATTCATCGTCGCTCAGCGGGCCGGGCTTGTTGAGGATCTCGTCCGGGATCGCCAACTTGCCGACGTCGTGCAGCTCGGCTGCGAGCCGGATCCAGCCGACGTCGATCTCCGAGAGCCCGTGCCCGCGACTCACCGCCTCCGCCAACTCGGCCACGTTGCCGAGGTGGTCATGCAGGTTGGGGCTGCGCTCGCCGAGGGCCGCGAGCAGCACGTCGGTGCTCTGGCGGCTGAGCGCGGACGGCCGATTGTGGTCGTGCATGCGCTGATCGGCGAGTCGCAGCGCATTCTCGACCGTGGTGGCCCCGCTGGGAAGGAGCGTTGGACCGGGCGCGAGTGCGCAGCCCTCGCCGCTGCCCATCCGGAAGGCGCTCCCCCGCCCTCTCACCACCGCCGACATGCGCGTCGAGCCAAGTGAGCAACGCGTCGCCGGCCGCTTGCTCGACGGTGTCGCTGTACTGCTTGAAGCCGTCGAGGTCCAAGAGCGCCAGGACGTGATCCTGCCGGTCGCCGCCGGCGCAGAAGGTCTTCTCAGGAGCCAGGCGGTGGGCTTGGTCGAAAACTCCATGATTGTCTCCTACGGCGACTGGGCGGCCTCAACGGCGTGAGGTCCCGGGCTTTGCGCCCCCGCCTCGCGACGGGTTTGCCTTTTCGTGAGTCAATCCCTCGAGCAAGAAACGCCCGGTGCGCGTATACGTAAGGAGCTATCTACGGCGATCCCGCGCGCATGGCGTCACGTGCACGCCATCACCACCGCAGAGGACGAGCGGAGGGGTCGGTTCGAACGGCGGGCCCGATGGCGGCGTGGTACGAGCCAAAAGCGCTCGTCGTCCGCGACCTGTTCACGCGAGCCGAGGTCTCGCGGAGACCGGAGGCGAGCCTGCCGGACGGCGCAGGCACCTGGGACCTGCAATCAGACGGCTAGTGTTCTGACGCGTTAATTCGTTGGTAGTAGGGCAGGATGGGTGTATGCCCAATCCTGTTGCAGCGCAGATCCTGCTCAGCGCCGAGGAGCGTGAGCAGTTGGAGGTATGGGTGCGGCGGCGCACGAGCGCTCAGGCGCTGGCGTTGCGCTCGCGGATCGTGCTCGCCGCGGCCGAGGGGCTGAGGAACACCGAGATCGCTGAGCGTCTGGGTGTGACGCGGCCGATGGTCACCAAGTGGCGCAACCGCTTCGCCGCCGAGCGTTTGGACGGCTTGGTCGATGAGCCGCGGCCAGGCCGGCCGCGCACGGTCGTCGATGCCCAGGTCGAGGAGGTCATCACCAAGACCTTGGAGAGCACCCCGCGCGACGCGACGCATTGGTCGACGCGGTCGATGGCCGCGGAGGTCGGGCTCACGCAGTCGGCGGTGCATCGCATCTGGCGCGCGTTTGGTCTGCAGCCCCATCGCCAGGAGACCTGGAAGCTGTCAAAGGACCCGCAGTTCGTGGCCAAGGTACGTGACGTCGTCGGGCTGTATCTCGATCCACCCGAGCGCGCAGTGGTGCTGTGCGTCGATGAGAAGTCTCAGATCCAGGCGCTTGATCGAACCGCGCCGATCTTGCCGATGCTGCGCGGCCTCCCAGAGCGCGCGACGCACGACTACAAGCGCGCCGGGACCTCCAGCCTGTACGCCGCCTTGGACATCACGACCGGCCAGGTCATCGGATCGCTGCACAACCGCCACCGCGCGATCGAGTTCAAGAAGTTCTTGCAGACCATCGATCGCGAGGTCCCCGCCGACCTCGACGTGCACCTCATCCTCGACAACGCCTCGACCCATAAGACCCCCGTGATCAAGAAGTGGCTCACGACGCATCCGCGCTTCGTCGTGCACTTCACCCCGACGAGCTCGTCGTGGCTGAATCTCGTCGAGCGCTGGTTCTCAGAGCTGACGACCAAGAAACTGCGACGCGCCACGCACCGCTCCGTGCGTGACCTCAACGCCGACATCCGCACCTGGATCGAAACCTGGAACGACGACCCCAAGCCGTTCGTCTGGACCAAGACCGCCGACCAGATCCTCGAATCCGTCGCCACCTACTGCAACCGAATCAATGAATCACGACGCTAGATCTGTTGTTGCCTTCTACGCCTGCGCACCCCTGTACGACTCAAGCCTTGCGGAAATGACGAAGGGCCCGGC
>JALZJA010000564.1 GCA_030860005.1 Actinomycetota bacterium | reverse complement strand
TGCTCGAGCTCTGCCGGTAGCGCAAGCGACGGGTCGGCGCCTTCGAGCAGCGCCGGCCGCCCGGCGACGATCGCCCGGCCCGCCACGGTCCCCTGCACGCCGAGCCCCGGCCGGTTGGTGAAGTCCTCGACTTCGGCGGGCTCGGAGTCGAGCGCGCGCGCGGCCGCGGAGATCGCGCGGCCGATCGGGTGCTCGGAGCCGTTCTGCAGCGCGCCGACGAGCCACAGTGCCTGCGCCTCGTCGACCCCCGCGGCGACGTTGACGCTCTCAAGCCGCATCCTGCCCTCGGTCGCGGTGCCGGTCTTGTCGATCGCGATCGTGTCGATCCGGCGCGTGGACTCGAGGACCTCCGGGCCCCTGATCAGGAGCCCGAGCTGCGCGCCCCGTCCTGTCCCGACGAGCAGCGCCGTCGGAGTCGCGAGCCCGAGCGCGCACGGACAGGCGATGATCAGCACCGCGACGGCCGCCGCGAACGCGAGGCCGGTGTCGCCCGCCACGATCCAGTAGCCGAGCGTCGCCGTCGCGATCGCCAGCACGACCGGGACGAACACGGCCGCGACCCGATCGGCCAGGCGCTGGACCGGCGACTTGCCCGATTGCGCCTCGGTGACAAGACGGCCGATCTGCGCCAGCGCCGTGTCGGCGCCGACGCGCGTGGCGCGCACGATCAACAGGCCGTCGCCGGCGTTGACCGTCGCACCCGCCACCTCGTCTCCGGGGTGGACGTCGACGGGCACGCTCTCGCCCGTCAGCAGCGACCGGTCGATCGCCGAGGTGCCCGTGTCGACGACGCCGTCGGCTGCAAGCTTCCCGCCCGGTCGCACGATGAAGCGGTGGTCGACCTGCAGCTGCTCGACGGCGATGCGGTGCTCGACGCCGTCGGCATCGAGGATCGAAGCCTCCTTGGCACCGAGCGCGAGCAGCGAGCGCAGCGCCGCGCCGGCGCTGCGCTTGGCGCGCGCCTCGAACCAGCGTCCCGCGAGCAGGAACGTGATGACGACGCCGACGACCTCGAAGTAGACATCGCCCGCGGGCCCGCCGCGCTCGGGCAGCAGGCTGAACGTCTCGCGCATCGAGCTGTCGCCGGCGCCGAGGAACAGCATCGAGACCAGCGACCATGTCCACGCGGCGATCGTGCCGATCGAGATCAGCGTGTCCATCGTCGCCGTGCCGTGGCGCAGGTTCAGCCCCGCCGCGCGGTGAAAGGACCAGCCCGCCCACACGAGCACGGGCGTGGCGAGCAGGAGCGAGATCCACTGCCAGCGGTCGAACTGCAGCGCGGGGACCATCCCCAGCGCGACGAGCGGGATCGACGCGATCGCGGCGAAGATCAGGCGCCGGCGCAGCTCGTCGACGTGATCGTGTCGCTGCGGCCGTGGCGACGCGGGCGCGTCGGACCGCGTGGCGGTGTCCGCCGCAGGCGCGTCGTGGGGCACCAGCGCGTGGTAGCCGGCGCGCTCGACGGCTTCGACGAGGTCAGCGGCGGTCAGCGCATGCGGCTGGTAGTCCACGGACGCTCGCTCCGTCGCGTAGTTCACGGACGCATGCACGCCGTCGAGCTTGTTGAGGCGCTTTTCGATGCGCGCCGCGCACGACGCGCACGTCATGCCGGTGATCGCCAGCTCGAGGCGCTCGCTGGGCTCCGCCACGCGGGCGGCGTCGGTCATCCGACCAGCGTGTAGCCCGCCTCGTCCACCGCCTCGCGGATCGCGCCGTCGTCGAACTCCTCGCCCGCGACGGTGAGCAGGCCGCTGTCGAGGTCGACGTCGACGGCCCTGACGCCGCTGACGGTCAGGACCTCTTCCATGACCGACGTGCGGCAGTGACCGCAGGTCATGCCTTCGACGGTGTAGGTGCGCTTGGGAAGGGACACGGGGGGCTCCAATCGAGACGTCGCCGCAGGCGGCCGGTGTTTCAGCGCCAACCGTAACATACCCCGGTGGGGTAGTTGATACGCTACGTCGGATGAGCCCTCCCGAGCCCGCCACCGCGCCGCCCGGGCGCGGCTACACCGCCAGCAAGGACCAGCTGCTCGCACGGCTGCGCCGCATCGAGGGCCAGATCCGCGGGATCGAGAAGATGGTCGACGACGATCGCTACTGCATCGATGTCCTGACGCAGATCTCCGCCGTCCAGGCTGCGCTTGAGAAGGTCGCGCTCGGGCTGCTCGATGGCCACGCACGCTCGTGCGTGCTGCCCACCGAGGGACAGATGCAGGCCGACCGCACCGACGAGCTGATGGCCGCCGTCGGCCGGCTTGTCAAGCGCGGCTAGTTGTCCTCATCGGGGTCGTCGACTGGGTGCGCGAGGCGCAGCGCCAGCGCCAGCTCGAAGCGGGCGTCGGCAACGTCGAGCGCGGTGCCGAGCATCTCGCGCAGCTGGCCGAGGCGATAGCGGACCGTCTGCGGGTGGACGTCGAGCTCGCGCGCGGTCTCGTCGATGCGCCCCTGGCGGTCGAGCCACGCGCTGAGCGTGCTCGTCAGGCGCGCGCGGGCCGCGGGCCGCAGCGCATCGAGCGGCGCCAGCCTCGCGGCGGCGAACTCGGCTGCCAGACGCGGGTCGGCGTGCAGCAGCAGATCGGCCGTGTGCTCGGCGGCGACGACCAGCCCGTCGCCGGACAGCGATCCCGATGCGCGCAGCTCGAGCGCCCGGCGCGCCTGCTCGGCGC
>JALZJA010000554.1 GCA_030860005.1 Actinomycetota bacterium | reverse complement strand
TCCCTGCAGAGCCTGCGCCTGCCGCTGCGCTCATTCAGAGGACGTCGGGACGGCGGTTCAATCCGGCGACCTGAGCAGCGATGCTGTTGTGCGCCCGAGTTCGGTGAGCCCGTTGGTCTGTGCGGCTGCGAGCACGTTGCGGAGTAGCTCTTGGGCGCGCTGCATGTCTCGCCCGGTGCGGCGGGCGACGAGCATGCGGGCCCAGTCGCGCCGAGCGCGGATCAGCCACGCTTCAGCGCCGAGCGTGGTGTACGCGTCGGTGGCGTCGATGAAATGCGCGTCGGCTTCTTCGTAGCGCCCAAGCGTCGTCGCGAGGTTCGCGAGGTGGTGACTTGCTGCGCCGAACCATGACGGTCCGCTGTCGACGAGCTGGCCGGCGTATGGCTCGAGCATCGCGTACAGCGTCTGAGCGCGCGGGACGTCGCGGAGATGCACGCAGGCGACGCTGGCCAGGCATGGGATGACGAGCGCCATCCAGTCATAGGGCAGATCGCCGAGTTCGTCTTTCATCAGCGCGTCGAAGCGCTCGCGAACATCTTCGCTGCGGCCAGCCTCGCATTCCGTCGCGACCTGCACCGCCTCAAGCAGCAACGGAACGGAGCGGCTGGGCCTCGCTGCGACGCCGCTATCGGGTGTCCACGTGTGGCCGGTCTGGATCGGGCTCGCCGTCGCGCTGGCGAGAGTCCCGCGCAGGAGCCGAATCACAAAAAGCTGGATCACGAGCCACAGCGCGGCGTCCGGCTGTCGGGCTCGTTGGCCCACCTCGAAGGCACCGCGGGCGAGCTGCTCCGCCTCGGCGAGCGACCCGGAGATCGAGCTGCGTTTGGCGCGGGTGACGGCGAAGTACCAATGCAAGATCGGTTGTCCGAGCTGGTCGGCCAGTTCGCGTGCGCGCTCGAGCAGTCTGTCGGCGAGCGCCAGCTCCCCGGCCTCCATTGCGGCGTGTGAGCCGAAGCGCGCGGCCTGAAAGGAGATGAGCGGATCTTCGAGTCGCTCGGCGAGCCGGACCGCCTCGCGGGAGTTGACCAGGCGCTCGGGCAGGGTCTGTGGCCCCCACAGGGCAACGTAACGGTAGTTCAGCGTCCGCGCGAGCGTCCTTGCGTCATCGATGCGGCGTGCGATCGCCAGCGCTTCGTCGCTGAGCTGCGCGCGACGACGCCAGTCAGGATCTGCGACGAGCTCCACGGCAAGCTGCGCGAGCAACGACGCGCGCACCGCGCTGTCATGCGGCCCGCAAGCGGCCAAGGCCGCATCGAGCACGGCGACGCGCTCGCCGTCGACGCCCGCAAGAGAGCTGGCGAAGCCGCGGTTGTTCGCCAGCGCCGCCCGCGCGAGGCGCTCGGCGTCGCCGAGCGCCTGCGCGAGCCGGGCGCCGTCGAGCAGCGTTTCGCGGTAGGCGGGGTCTCCGGCTTGGCGCTCGGCCGCGCCCTGGGCGATGACGAGGTCGCAACGCGTTGCCTGACCACCGGGAAGCTCGACGGTTTCAATCAGGCTCACGGCCAGGCGGTAACGCGCGGCCGCCTGCTCATACGCGAGCTGCGCGACCGCGCTGTCGCCGGCGCGCGCGGCGTACTCGATCGCCTTCCCACGGTCGCCGGCCGACCCGGATTGCGCGAAGTGATGCGCAAGCGCAGCGCGATGGCCGTCGAGATCCGCGGCATGGATCTGCTCCAGCGATGCGCCGACGCGGCGATGCAGGAGCCCACGCCGCGTTGCGCTGAGGCCTCCGTAGATCGTCTCGCGGATCAGTGTGTGGGTGAACGTGTAGCGACCCACGACGCCAGGTACCTCCTCGATCACCCGTGCGCGCATCGCCTCCTCGAGCGTCTCGACGAGCCGGTCCTCGTCGAGTTCGCTCGTCTGCTCCAGGACGGCGAGCTGAAAGTCGCGGCCGCAGACGGAAGCCATCGCGAGGACCTGGCGCGCGTCGTGGCCGAGGCGAGCGATCCGCCGGCCGATCACGTCCTTGACGCCTTCTGGTATGCCGACCTGGCCGAGCCGAGGCTCGGACGCCCGCTGGCCGCGCTCGCCCTGGACTGCGCCCGACTCGGCAATGTGGCGAAGCATCTCGACGATGAAGAACGGGTTGCCCTCGGTGTCCTCACAGACCATCGTGGTGAGCTCGGGCGCCTGGTCGCCGGCATGGGCTCTGACGAGCATCGCCACGGCAGCCGTGTCAAGCGACCCGAGCAAGAGACGCTCAAAGCCCGACTCGCGGCCCACGTCAGCGACCATCACGGAGAGTGGGTCGCCGGGCTCGACGTCTGCCTCGCGGTAGGTGCCGAGCACGAGCAGCGGCGTCGCGCGCGGGCAACGCGCGAGCTGCTTGAGCAGCAGGAGCGTCGGCTTGTCGGCCCAGTGCAGGTCGTCGAGCACGAGTACGACCGGCCGCGCCTCGGCGGCCTGGCAGAGCAGCGCGGTGACCGACTGAAAGAGGCGGTAGCGCTCTCCCTGAGGATCGCCGGCCAGTGGCGGCGCCAGATCGAGGAGTCGCTCGGCAAGCTCCGGAACCAGGCGCCGCAGCTCGCCGCTGTCCGGGCCAACCTGCCCGGCAAGCTCGGCGAGCGGACACGCCGCCACGTAGTGCGACAGCGCTTCGACGAACGGCTGATGAGGCAGCAAGGGCTCCTCGTCGCAGCGTCCGTACAGGACGACTGCGCCATCGGCATGAGCGCGCAGCGCGAGCTCGGTCGCGAGACGGGTCTTGCCGATCCCAGGCTCGCCTCGGACGAAGGCGACGCGACGGGCTCCCGCGCGTGCCTGCTCGTAGAGGCGCCAGAGCCGCTTGAGGTGCTCTTCGCGGCCCACGAACGTCTCGCCACCGCCCGCCGAGAAACGCCGGCGGCAGAGCAAACGGCGGCTGTTCGGCTGGCTCCCACACAAGCTCCAGCACGTCGCGCGGCTGCGGAGCGCCGGCCAGCTTCAACGCGCCCAGATCCCGGAAGCGCTGCTCCGGCGCAGCGAGCGAGCGCACGAGCGCCGACGCCAGTATCTGGCCAGGCTCAGCGCATCCGCAAAGCTGCTGAGCCGTCATCGAGATGCGCGTGTCCTCCTCGTCTGCACGAACCGCTTCACCGCAGTGCAGAGCGGCACGGACCAAGAGTTGGCGCCGCGGGTGCCTGCGGTTGTGCAGCTCGACCGCCTGTTGGAGTCCGACCGCGCACCCAAGCGCGTTTCGTGCGCGAGTGAAGACGGCGACCGCCGCTCCACCGTCCATTTCACGGACGCTCCGTTCACCCTGCGCGGCGACAGCCTGTCGCAGCAAGCGCACATGCGCGTCGCGCAGCTCGTCGACGACGCCGGAGTCGATGTCCCTGTCGCAGACCAGGTCGGTGCACAGGGCGGTCACCGTGGCCGAGCTGACCGCCAGCGGATCGTCGCGCTGGCTCTGCGCCTGGAGTCCCTGCTCGCTCAGCAGCCGTTCGTGCAGCGACCGCAAGCCGGCACTGGGCGCCACTCCGAGCTCCGCCTGCAGCAGCCGTCGGACGTCGAAGACGTGCAGGGCCTCGGCTACCCGGCCGCGCTCGGCGAGCGCTTCGATGAGGAAGCGGTAGCCCGTCTCGCGGTAAGGCGCCGCCTCGATCAGTCGTCGGGCGGCGCGTTCGGTCGTCGAGAGCCGTGAACCGCCTAGCCCGAGGCCGCACGCAGCGAGGCATTCGAGCGCCCGCAATCGCGCCTCCTCCAGGCGCCGACGCTCTTCCTCTGCCCAGCGTGCGTCGACCTCCGCAAGAAAGCCGCGCTCGGCGACGCTGAACGCGAGCTCGGCGGCGCTCATCGCGTCCTCCCAAGCCGAGCGCTCCAGCGCGTGCTCTGCGCGCACGATCGCCTCGAACGCCGACTCGATGTCGACCGACGCGTCCGCCGGCAGCGCGAGCGTCAGCTCGGACCGGCCGAGGACCACGTCTGCCCCGAGCACCGTGCGCAGCCTGGACACGAGCGTGCGAAGCGCGTTGTTGGGGAACGCCGGGGGCGTATCGGGCCAGAGCGCCTCGATGAGCTCCTCCCGCCTGACAGGACGCTCCCGATGCAGCACGAGGTACGAGAACAGCAGCCGCGCCTGGCGGCCACGAATGCGCGTCTCCAGCCGCCGCCCCTCGATCTCGACGGCAAAGCCACCGCAGAGCTGGACGCGCGTGCCGTCGTGTTCGGTCAGATTCGCCACGTTGATCCGGGCGTCCCGCGCTCGCCCGACATCCGGCCAGCGTACCCGGACTGCGCGAGTACACCGTGGGCGCCTCCTGCTCGCCCCGCGGTCGGCCGCCGGCTCAGTACCCGTTGAAGTCCCCGCCGGTGACCCTCAGCGCGTCGTCGATCTCCTGC
>JALZJA010000537.1 GCA_030860005.1 Actinomycetota bacterium | reverse complement strand
TCGGTGTTTTTCGGTGCGCCGGGATAAACCGGCATGGAGAAGGAGATGAGAGAGCTCTACATCGAAGGAGTAGCGATCCGCGGTGGCCCCGAGTCATGCGCCGTCGTTCGTGAGGGCGTCGGTGAAGCGTTGACAGGGGTACGTGCAGGCTGGGCTATTGAGCCTCGAAAACACTCAACTCAGGGCGCCGACGCGGTCGAAAAGCGCGGAAGGCGAGATCGGTGGTCGCGTTATCGCGAGTGGCTGCCGGGCCCTGCGTGGTCGAAGAACCTGTGCATGCACGGAATCTCCATGTGCGAGAACCGGGAGGTCCCGCGTTCGCCCAGTCCGGCAGGTTGCGGTGCGGGCCGCGGGGGGAACGCTTCGGCGGTACGCCCCCGATGAACGAGCGCGGGAAGTCAGACGGTCCCGTAGTACCGGCGAAGCCGCCGAACAAGCCCGAGCAGTCGGGTGCGGAGGTGGTGGAGGGAAGGGGACCGGTCAAGGGGAACACGGCCAGTGAAACGCGTGCCGGACACAGAGCCGGGCAACGCGCGTCAAGTGATCTGGAGCGTGTGCGCCGGGTGGCGCAGCAGGATAGGGATGGAAGGTTGACGGCGTTGCTGCATCACGTGACCGTTGAGCGGCTCGCGGTGTCGTTTCGGGCGTTGCGCCCGGGAGCGGCGGCGGGGGTCGACGGCGTTACGTGGCGCGAGTACGAGTTGGATCTGGCGGGCAACCTCCGGGACCTTCACGCTCGCGTGCACAGCGGCACGTTTCGAGCCAAGCCGTCGCGCAGGTCGTATATCGCGAAGGCGGACGGCGGTTTGCGTCCGTTGGGGATCGCGGCGCTGGAGGACAAGATCGTCCAGCGCGCCGTGGTGGAAGTACTCAACGCGATCTACGAGACGGACTTCCTCGGCTTCTCGTACGGGTTTCGGCCGGGGCGCAAGCCCCATGACGCGCTGGATGCGTTGGCTAGCGGACTCATGCGCAAGAAGGTCAACTGGGTGCTGGACGCCGACATCCGCGACTACTTCGGGAGCCTTGACCAAGCGTGGCTTGTCAGGTTCCTGGTGCACCGTGTCGCTGATCGACGGGTCCTGCGGCTGATCAAGAAATGGTTGGCCGCGGGCGTGCTGGAGAACGGGTCATGGACGCTGCCGGAGGCGGGCGTGCCGCAGGGAGCGACAGTGTCGCCGCTGCTCGCGAACGTGTACCTGCACTACGTCTTTGATCTGTGGGCGCACCAGTGGAGAAGCAGACGGGCTCGCGGGGACGTCGTCCTCGTGCGCTACGCCGACGACTTCGTGGTGGGCTTTCAACATCGAGACGACGCCGAGCGGTTCTTGGCCGATCTGCGCGACCGGTTCGCGCAGTTCGGGCTCGGGCTGCATCCCGACAAGACGCGCCTGATCGAGTTCGGCCGCTTCGCAGCGGCCGGCCGACGCAAGCGCGGCGACGGGAAACCAGAGACGTTCGGATTCCTCGGGTTCACGCACGCGTGCGTGAGAACGAGGAACGGCCGTTTCCGGATCGGCCGCGTTACCGAGAAGAAACGGATGCGCGCCAAACGCCGCTCGGTCAGAGCCGAGATGCGCCGCCGCATGCATCTGCCGATCCGAGAGCAGGGAGCCTGGCTGCGCAGCGTGTTCACGGGACACCTCAACTACTACGGGGTGCCCGGCAACAGCGAAGCGATCGGTACGTTCCGTTATCAGCTGGTCCGAGACTGGTGGCGGGTGCTTCGGCGTCGCAGCCAGCGCTCGAGGCTGAGCTGGACGCGGATGAGTCGCATCGTCGCGCAGTGGCTTCCCCCGCCCCGCATCAAACATCCCTGGCCGAACACGCGGTTTGACGCCAGAACCCAAGACAGGAGCCCAGTGCGTTAGCAGCGCACGCTGGGATCTGCGCGGGGGGCCGCCCGAAAGGGGCGGTCCCTACCGCGATCCGGGGAGCTCGACCCGACCCGATCGAAGTGAGCGCGTTCATCGAGGCGCGCCGTCAGGACTTCGGGGTCGAGCCGGACTATCGGGACCTCGGCGTCGGCGTACTACCAGCGCGCCAAGGCAGAGCCGTCGGCGCGCGCGGTGGAGGATCAGCGGCTGCTCGGGGTGATCCGCCGCGTGCACAGCGAGAACTACGAGGCTTACGGGTCGCGGCGCACCTGGAAGCAGATGGCCCGTGAGGGCGAGGACGTCGGCCGGGGCCGCGTGGAGCGGCTGATGAGCCGCAACGCGATCGTCGGAGCCAAGCGGCGCGGCAGGCCGTGGCGCACGACCGTCGCGGGCGCGGAGCCCGTGAGTACGCCGGATCTGCTGCAGCGTGACTTCGCCGCCAGCGCCCCGAACGCCAAGTGGTGCGCCGACTTCACGTACCTTCGTTGCTGGATGGGCGTGGCGTTCTTGAGCTTCGTTATCGACGTCTACAGCCGCATGATCGTGGGCTGGCAGTTCGCCTCGCACATGCGTGAGAGCCTGGTCGAGGACGCGCTGCAGATGGCCGTCGCGACCCGTCAGATCGACCCGCAACCGGTGTTGATCTTCCACTCCGATCATGGGTCGCAATACACGTCTGGGGACTTCACCAGGGCGCTGCGCCAGCATGGCATCCACGCCTCGCTGGGCTCGATCGGCGACGCGTATGACAACGCGCTCGCCGAATCCTTCGTGGACTCGTTCAAGACCGAGCTGATCGCCGATCGCGTCTGGCAGACCCGCGATCAGCTCGAGTTCGCGATCGCCCGCTGGATCGGCTGGTACAACCAGCGGCGGCTTCACTCAAGCCTCGGCGACATCCCGCCCGTCGAAGCCAAAGCCCTCCACGCTGCGCAAACGCAGCTGGCTCAGGCCGCGTGAAAGGTGCTGCAACGACGAACCCTTCGTGGCCGGCCTCTACACGACCCGGTACGTTGAATCTCCCTCTCTCAAATCAAGAGAGGACACCTACAAACCCGGCCTCCGTCGAACCCGGGGATGCTCCAAGGAGAAGTGGGCGTCCCGCGCCGAGTCAGTCGGGGCCACGCGGTGTCGGCACGACTGCTTTTCTGGGCAGGTGTCTCCGCTGCGTTCTGTGCACGGTTGCTTTCACAATTCACAAGCAAAGGAAGCAATCTGGGCCTCGCTGCGGCGAAACGGACGGGCTGGTTTCGCTGCGAAGCCCGGCCGCTCGGGTGTGCCGTGGTCAGGCCGCCGGGTGGGCCACCATAGCCGCCTGACCACCCCGGCCAGCACATCGGCCAGGGCCTCGGGACGCGAGAGCTGGAGGAAGTGCGCGCTCTGCAGCCGACCGCGGAGTCGGCTGCCGCCGACATCGCCTCCTGCGCGGCGAGCGGGATGGCCTGATCGTCGGTACAGAACACGTAGGTGGTCGGGTGTGAGGGGGCGGGCGCGCGGCTCGGCGCGAAGAAGCTCGCCGCCGGCTGGAGCAGCAGCTCGTCGTGCAACCGCGCCGTCGGCAACCGCGCCGTCGGATACGCACGTGCGATCTAGCTGTTGAGCCCGGTGACCTCCCGAACGCGAGTGAGGGGAGTTCGGTTGCCGAGGGCGCTGTGGGTGCGCCGCTCGTTGTAGTGGTCGACCCAGTGTGGCAGCGACGCCCGACGTGCCTCGCTTGAGGCGTACTCGAGCGCGTGGGCCCATTCGCGTTGCAGCGTCTGCTGGTAGCGCTCGACCTTGCCCTTGGTCCTGGGCGTGTAGGGCCTGGTGCGCACGTGACCGATCGCGAGGCGCTGCAGCAGATCGCGCAGCGAGCGGCTGTTGACGTAGGCGAACGCGTTATCGGTCATCAGGCGCTCGGCGACCACGCCGTGGTCGAGAAGAAGTCCAGGGCGCGCTCGGTGAACGCGGTGACGGTGTCGGCGCGTTCGTCGTCGTGCAGCTCGCTGTAGGCCAGCCGGCTGCAGTCATCGACGATCGAGTGGCAGTACTCCCAGTCGACGCGGCGTGAGCGCCGAGTGCGATCGCCGGTGACCTTGTGGCCGGGCTCGGTGAACTTGCCGAACTTCTTGACGTCCATGTGCAGCAGCTGGCCCGGGCACGGCCACTCGTAGCGCACGATCGCGGGGCGCTCAGGCGCCGGGCGCCGTGAGCAGCCGCCGCGCCGCAAGACCTGGTGCACCGTCGAGTGCGGCCGTGTGATCGTCAGCTCGTCGGCGAGCTGCCAGGCACGCCAGCGACGCCTGCTCGGCGGCAGTCGCCTCGCGCCAACGACGCACCCACTCCCAGACGGTGGACTTCGACACGTTCGCCCAGGCCGCGGCCTGGGCGAACGTGTCGCCTTCCTGCACGACACGACGTACGACCATCCACCGTCCAAGCGGCGTGTGACGGGCTCTATGGTGCGGCACTCCGGGCCTCCTTGACGGCGTGAGCTTTGACACCCACACCCGCTCGGCAGGCCCGGACCTACTACCTCACACCGTTCGAAACGTCCCCGGGCACGTCAGCTAGCCAGCGTCGATGATCCGCATCAGCGCGTCGACGACGTGTGCCTTGCGGGCGCTGATGAACGCGGGATCGCCTGCTTCGATGCCCATCGCCGAGAGCATCGTGTCCGCGTGTTCGAGGGGGAAGAAGCACAGCGCGACGACCGAGATCAGCAACTGATCGGGGTCACGGCCCGGTGCGGGCGCCGGGTCGCCGGCCGCCAGCGCCGCCCGCAGAGCGCGCTCCACGGCCGCGGAATGGCGC
>JALZJA010000536.1 GCA_030860005.1 Actinomycetota bacterium | reverse complement strand
GTTACCCGACGGTGTCAATCGTTTCCGCCGACTCGATCAGCTCAGTCGCCGAGATGGGCTCGGCCGTGGAGGCGCTGCTACGGTTCGCCGCCTCGCACAGCGTCAGGGTGCCCGAGGCCTGAGCGCCGTCTTGGATGCCGAGGACGCGCGGCGCCATAAGCGAGGCACTAGGACTGTCCCTGAGGAGCACCCGCAAGGGGAAGGCCCATCTAGGCCTCATCTAGGCGAGCTCAGTCTGGATTTCGAGCGTCCCGTTGGGCGCGGGCCGCGGCGGGATAGCACATCGGTGATTGACAATAACTCCCGCGCGGTCGTGTCGCCTATGCAGCGCCATGAGCAGCAGTTTCGACACGACCCCGAGCGGCGCCTAGACTTCGCCTCCGCCGCGTACTCGTGCTCGGACACCCGCGAGCGGTCGTGGCGTCTGGCCGGCGGATCAGCGGCCAACGAGGACGAGGTGGCCGCTCGTCCTGGCGGGCGGCGGGGGCCCCGACCTTCGCGCCCCGACCTTCGTGAGGCGGTACAGGCGCCGGCGCGCGGGCGCCCCTCGACCTGGGGGTCGATTTCTCCCAGCAGCGCTCAAGCCACTCCACCGTCAGCAGCCGGTCAAGGATCGGGTAGATCGTGCCTGGCTTCAGCCGAAGACAACTCGATATGGCTTGGCCTCACGCAGGCGACCTCTGCAAGCAACCACTCCAGGCGCGATGACTCCAGGCAGACGCCGGCGCGGCAGCTGTAGAACGACGGTGGAATCGCAGTAGTCGGTCAGCGATGTCAGCGAGCTGAATCGACGCCCATCCGTGGCGCCGGCCCGGGCGCTCGGCCGCGGAGCGCAGCGTCGGGCCGTTGACCAACATCGAAGCTCATGACTGTGATCCTGGTCACGTCTCAGACGCTTCCGCTTGCAGCGGTGAAGGCTCGTTTCTCGGAGATCGTCGACCGCGTTGCCCGGCAGCACGATCGAGTCGTCGTCACGCGCAACGGTCACCCAGCTGCCGTCTTGGTAAGCCTTGACGATCTCGATGGCCTCGAGGAAACGCTGGCGATCCTGTCCGATCCGCAGCTGTTGACCGAGGTACGCGATGGCAGAGTGGCGATGGCCAGGGGTGAGGTCCATCCGCTTGACGAGGTGCTGGCGGACCTCGGTGGCCTGCCGGACCCCCGTGCGTGAGTCAACCGGAGCCGTGGCACGTCGATGTCGCCGGACCTGCTCGTCGCGCACTCGCGCGCCTGGCGGCGAAGGCCGTCGCGCCAATCGTCGACGCCTTCCGGGCAATCGCGACGAACCCGCGTCGACTTGGCAAGCCGCTCAGGTTCGAGTGCGAGGGTCTGTTCGTCGCCCGTCGCGGGCCGTACCGGATCATCTACGACATCGACGCCGAGAAGCACTCGGTGACCATCGTGGCCGTCGGGCGCCGCGCAGACGTGTACCGCTCTTGAGCGCGGACCGATCGGAACCGGATGTCGCGTAGAACGACACCGAACCGCCGTTCCTCGGCTTGGACTTAAGCAGCGGCGGGCCCGGCGACTTCAGCCCAGCTCGTCGGCGGCGTCGGCGATCCGCTCCGCGAGCGCTAGCGACGACGTCGCCGCCGGCGAGGGTGCGTTGCGCACGTGGACGGCCCGCGGCGTCGCCGACAGCAGGAAGTCGTCGACGAGCCGGCCGTCTCGCGCGACGGCCTGCGCGCGCACGCCGCTGAGGCTGGGGAGGAGGTCCTCGGCCCGCACCTCCGGCACGTAGCGGCTGGCCTCGGCGGCGAACGCGCTGCGGCTCGTGGCGAAACGCAGCTCGCTGAATCCCATGCGCCACCAGCGCCGGAGCATGCGCCAGGTGCCGGGCCACGTCACCGTGTCACGCACGTCGGCGCCCCGGATCGTGCCAAGCCGGTAGGCGTCACGGGCGCCGGCGAGCAGCGCCGAGGGACCGAGCAGCACCTCGCCGTCGACGCGCGGCGTGAGGTGGATGCCGAGGAAGGGCAGCCGCGGGTCCGGCACGGGATAGATGAGGCCGCGCACGAGATGGCGGCGCTCCGGACGCAGCGCGAGATAGCCGCCGCGGAACGGGACGATGCGCGGGTCCGGGCCGGCGCCCGCGAGGACGGCGAGCCGGTCCGACCACAAGCCGGCGCAGAAGACCGCGCGGCCGCCCGCGACCTCGTCGCCCGCCGCGGAGCGCAAGCGGATGCCGCGCGCGCTCGTGCGCACGCCCGCGACGCTCCAATCCAGGCGGAGCTCGCCGCCGGACTCGCGGACGTCCTCCGCCATCCGCGCGCCGACGGCGCCGAAGTCCACGATGCCGGTGTACGGCGAATGCAGCGCGGCGAGGCCGGTTGCATGCGGCTCGATCTCGCGCAGCCCCTCGGCGTCCAGGCGGCGGATGTCGGGCACGCCGTTGGCGTTCGCGCGGCGTTCGAGCTCCTCGAGCGCTGGGATCTCGCTGGGATCGACGGCGATGATGAGCTTGCCGATCCGCTGCACGTCCAGGTGGTGGCGCTCGCAGTAGGCGTACAGCCGGGCAGCTCCCGTCACGCACAGCCGGGCCTTCAGCGAGCCCGGGGCGTAGTAGACGCCCGCATGGATGACCCCGCTGTTGTGGCCGGTCTGATGCGCGGCGGGGCGCGACTCGCGCTCCACGACGAGCACGCGCTGGCTCGGGCGGCGCTGGAGGATCTCGCGCGCGACGGCGAGGCCGAGGATCCCCGCCCCGACGACGATCGTGTCGACGCTGTCGCTCGTCATCTACGTGACGCGGTTGATGGCACCGAGCAGGAACCGGCCGAGGGTCCCGGCGAAGGCGCGCGTCATGTGCGCGCCCTCCTTGTGTACGAGCGCGCCGCCGATGACGGGGAAGCACACGCGCTGGCCGCAGAAGAAGCGCGTCATGTCGATCGCATGAACGCGCGTTGAGCTCATGCTGCGCGCGGCGGCGTAGTGCGGATCGCGGCGCAGGCCGCGGCCGCGCCGGACGGCACACGCGAGGCCGGCGCGCTTGCGGCGCGCGACCGCGCGGCGGATGCAGCCGGTTCGCTTGCCGATCGACGGCGTGTCGCGGATGACGATGATGTGCCGCACCGAGCTCGGCAGCGTGTGCCAGGCCGCGCGGTAGCCGGCCCGCGTCCCGCCCCTCGTCCGCGCACCAGCGTGCGCGGCGACGACCACGGTCGAGACCTCGGGATGGCGCTGGAACCACTCCTGCACCTCGCTGTTCCACAGCCGGCAGTTCCGCGTGGCCGTCTTCCCGGGGAGGATCGGCCGCGCCTGCGTCAGCGGGCAGCCCGCGCGCGTGATCGAGAGGCCGTGCCAGCGCTTGTTCTGAGCGACGACCTCGAGCGCGCCGCGCCAGTGCTGCGCGTGGCTGTCGCCGACGATGGCGACCGACGTCGATGCCAGCGCGGGGCTGACGCCGAAGGTGCAGACGCTGACAAGGCCGATGTGCCCGGCGGAAGCGCAATGGGCGTTCGGGGTCCGCGTCGCGGCTCTCGGCGTCGGGATGACGGCGCGCCGCAGCGCCGGCTTCGAGCAGCGGCGGGCGGGATTGCGCGAGGCCGCGCCGAAGCAGCGCGGGCCGGCGACGAAGCCGATCCGTTCCGTGAACGCGCCCTTGTTCGGAGCCAGGTCGACGCACGGTGCCGCGAGCGGGCACCGTGCCGCGTCGGTCCATCGCGAGATGACCCGCCAGCGAAAGCGCCCGCGCGGCAGCCCGGCCTCGACCCTCGTGAACGCGGCCACGAGCCGGCGCTTGCTGGGTCGACCGACGGCCGCCGGGAGCGGGCGCTCGGCGTCGACCTGGCCCGCGTCGTTCATGTGCAGGTAGTGCAGCGCGGCCCTGCCATCGCGGGGGATCACGCAGATGCGCCCCCGCGGCAATGCGCGAGAGCCGTAGGACAGCTCGACGCACAGTGTGCGACCGCCGGCGGGATCGAGATCTTCCACGTTCCACGCGGATCTGGTCTGCAGCCGCAGCGCCAGCCGCGCTTCGCGCTGACCGAAGGTCGCGCCGACGACGTCGATCGGGCTGCCGGCGACATCGCGCGCGTCGCGGTGGGGGACGGGCCCGAAGCGCAGCTTCGCGGCATGCGCCGGCTGCGTCGCGGCGGCGAGCAGTCCGGCAAGCACCACGAGCAGGACGGCCAGCGGTCGGCGAAGCACATCGGGAACGTACCGCTCACGTCCGACGCTGCTCGCCGGTTGATCGGATGTAGCGAGGCTACGCGTCGCGCGGCTCGGCGAGCACGTGGATGTGCGGCCCGGCCTCGGTGACGGTCCACGGGCCGCCGAGGTTCGCGGCGCGGTAGCCGATCTCGTCCATGAGCGCGGCGAAGGCTGCGTTCGTGTCGTGGATCTCGCAGATGATCCGCGGCCGGTGGCTGGCGATCGTCTCGCGCATGCCCTCCAGTACGAGGACCTCCGCGCCCTCGGTGTCGATCTTCAGGACGTCGGGGGGCGGGATCGCGCCGGTCGACACGAGGTCGTCGAGGGCGACGACGTCGACGTCGATCCGCTCGCGCGTGTCGGCGCGACGATGAAGCGATGCCAGCATCGACTGGCTCGCCTCGCCGACGACGAGCAGCTGCGCGCGCCCGCTCGCGTCGCCGACGGCCTCCGCGCGCACCTCCGCCTGGCGAAGGTCGTTGAGCGCGATGTTCGCGGCGACAGCGTCGACGCACCAGGGCACGGGCTCGAACGCGATGACCCGGCCGGCGGGCCCCACGAGCCGCGCGGCGACGAGCGTGAAGTAGCCGATGTTCGCCCCGACGTCGTAGAAGACGTGGCCGGGACGGACGGTGCGCACCATCGCCTCGACGACCGGCGGCTCGAGCGTGCCGCGGACGATCGACCCGATGTGGGCGTGGTCCAGGGGAAGGTGCGCGGTCGAGATCGCCATCCGGGCGGCCGGCCCGGCCGCGATGCCGATCGGGGCGCGGCCGTACCACTCGGTCAGCGCACCGACGGCCACCTGACCGTTGCGACCGTGCACGCGCTGGCCCCACGCCCGGCGGCGCTCGTCCGGCAGTCGTGAGAACGCGCGCGTTCCCCAGTAGCGGGCGCGGCCGGTGACCTCGTGGCGAAGCTGGCGCAGCTGGCGGCGCATTCGCGCCCGAGCATATTGGCGCCGTGTGTGCTCAACCTCACATCGGATGGAAGCGAGGGTGGCTAGCGTCGCGTCCGGTGCTGGGGAGAAATCAACCAAGGAGAAGGCACAATGGCTGAACCGACGATCCACAAGGGATCGAAGGGCCCCGCCGTGAAGAAGGCGCAGAACGCGCTGAAGCTGCGCTTCTACGATCCGGGCCCGATCGACGGGATCTTCGGACCCAAGACCGAGAGCGCCGTCAAGTGGTACCAGTCCGACCACGGGCTGCAGCCTGACGGCATCGTCGGCCCCAAGACCTGGGCCGGGCTCGATCCGCCGACCGTCAAGCAGGGCTCGAAGGGTGCCGCGGTGACGAAGGCGCAGCAGTTGCTCGACCAGCTGGGCTACGACCCGGGTCCGATCGACGGCGACTTCGGCGCGAAGACGCTGAAGGCCGTCAAGGAGTTCCAGGGCGATTACGGCCTCGATGTCGACGGCATCGTCGGCCCCGTGACCTGGGCCGCGCTGGGCAGCTAACCGACGCTTCAGCTGACGCGACCGCCCTGACGCGGCGGTCGCGTCCCGCGTCTGCACGGACCGACGCCGAACCGTCCGTCGGGTGCTCGTCGATCGACCTCGCGGACGCGAGCGTTGACGTCGACCTAATGGGGTAACTGCATACCCCAACGAGGTAAGAGCACATGAGCCCCCACATGGGCGAGCCGGGACCGCGACGCATCATCACCGTCGACCCGCCGGAGCCCCTCACCACACCAGAGCCAGTCGAGGTGCCGGCCGCGCCGCCGCAGCGGGAGCCTGAGAAGGCTCCGGCGTGATCGATCCGGTCCTCGGTTTTCGCTTCTGGTTCGCGCGCGACGGATGCCTCCATCCACTGCACGGGCGTGCGGCGGTGGCCCGGCCCTGGCTGCCCGGCGTCAACGAGGCAGGCTGCAGGCGCGACGCGCATGCCCAGCCGCCTCCCGGCGACGCCTGCGGCTGTGGCCTGCACAGCTTCTATGACCCCGAATGGATGCTCGGGTGGTTGAAGCTCTCTCCGATCTGGGACGTCCGTCACGGCCATCCGCGCGGGCAGCTCGTCCTCGGGATCACCCGCAGCTGGGGCCGCGTCGCCGCAGGACGCCAATCGCTCGCCGCGCAGTACGCCGACGTCCTCGCGCTGCTCGACGCCCCCGAGCTCGACGACCTCGATCATGATGCCCTCCTGCGCCTTGCGCTCGCGTACGACGTACCCGTGGTGCCCTTCGCGAGCGCCGCGCTGTGGGCGTCCGAGTTCGGCACGCCGATGCCGCGCGAGCTGCGGCCCTCCCACCCGGTGCCGGGTTAGCGAGTCGCTCTGATCGACGCGGTCGTCGGCAGCCGCTGCGCCACGGTGAACCAGCTCGCGCCGCGATCCACCGAGCCGAAGATCTCGCCCGAGCTCGCCGCGAAGTAGAGCTCGAGGTCCGATCCCTCGCCGACGGCGGCGAACGCCTGGCGCAGGACCGACAGGTACGCGTCCTTCTGCGGCAGCCCCTCGCCGTGCGCTGTCCAGCTCGCGCCCGCGTCGCGCGTCTCCCATACCTGCAGGCGTCCGCCGGGGGCGAGCCGGTCGGTGGTCGTCATCGGGATGACGTACGCGCTATCGGGATCGGCGGGATCCAGCGCGACGGGGAAGCCGAAGCCCGATGGAAGCCCGGCCGCGATGTCGGTCCACGTCTCGCCGCCGTCATCGGAGCGATACACGCCGCCGTGAAACTGCATGAACAGCCGCTCTGGCCGGCCCGGCGCGCGCTCGAGGTGGTGCACGCACAGGTCGATCGCGGCGGCCCGTGCCTCTTCGGGCATGTAGTCGGGGACAATGCCCTCGTTGCCCTGCCGCCAGGTCTTGCCGCCGTCGTCGGTGAGCCACACGCCGGCAGCCGAGATCGCGAGCGCGAGCTTGTCCGGCTCGCCGGGCCACGGCAAGATCGAGTGCAGCGAAAGCCCGCCGGCATCGCGCTGCCAGCGGGGCCGGGTCGGGTGCTCCCAGAGCGCGTGGTTGAGCTCCCACGACGCGCCGTTGTCGCGGCTTTCGAACAGGACGGCCGGATCGCCGCCGGCGTACAGCATCCCGTTCTCCTCGCCGGAGACGATGACCCAGATGCGCTTGAGTGCCTGATCGCCGCCCTTGGGAAGCGCGACCCCGGTCGCCAGCTGCCATTCGCCGGCCAGGTCGTCCGTGAACCAGACCTTCGGCCCGAAGAACATCGAGGTCGATGCCGCGAACACGCGCCCCGTGCGCGGGTCGCGCACCGCGTAGTCCACCGTTTCGCCCTTGAAGGCGCGCACGGTGATCTCGAACTCGCCGCCAGACTCGCCTTCGAGGACGAACAGACCTTTGCGGGTCCCGACGAGAAGCTCGGTCATCCTCCCGAGATCGCCGGGAGGATCTCGATCCGGTCGTCGGGCCCGGCCGGCGTGTCCGGCTCCGCGGGCTCGCCGTTCACGAAGATGTTGATGTGCGGACGCAGGACGCCGCGCTCGTCGAGGACCCACCCCTCGAGCGCCGAATGCTCGCGCTCGAGCTCCTGCAGGAGCTCGGCAACGGTCTCGCCCTCGAGCCGTAGCTCGTCGTTGCCACCTGCGAGCTTTTCGAGCTGTCCGCGCAGCCTGACGATCGCCATTGGTAGTCAGGGGCGCAGTGCCCGCGCGTGGCGGGTCTGGTTCCCCATTCCCCTTTCAATTCCGTGCGTGCGGTTTTCCCGCACACGGCTTGCCGATGATCTTCTTGGCATGGCTTACGCGGTCCCGGGGTAGCGAACGGTGCCTCTGAGGCGGTGCAGGCCGAGTCCTACAAGCCAGTTCGCCGTCCAGCGATCAGCCTCGCCGGCGCGCAGGTTGCGGCCTTTGCGCTTGACGAGCAGGCGCTTGAGCCGCCACGCGACGTAGCGGTCGATCTCGACGAACTTCTGATGGGGGTTGCCGGTGCGAAAGTAGTTGCCCCAGCCGCGGAGGATCGGGTTGAGCTCCGCGATGATCACGCGGATGTCTTTGATCCCGACGCGGTTGCGGCCGGTCTTGGCCTTGATCTTGGCCCGGATGCGTTTCATCGCCCGCTGCGAGGGCCAGCGCTGCAGGTAGTAGCGGCGGATGCCGCGTTCCAGCAGCCGACCCGACACGCGGGCGTGAAAGTGGCAGCCCAGGAAGTCAAAGCCCTCCCGGCCGTCGGTGAGGTCAACGACCTTCGTCTTGTCCGGATGCAGCTCAAGCCCCAGGTCGGCGAGGATCTCCCCGGCCGCCCGAAGGGCCGCTTGTGCCTCACGCTCGCTGCGACACAGCGCGACCCAATCGTCCGCGTAGCGGACCAGCGTGCCGACGCCCCGAGCGACGAACGCGCGGTCAAAGGCGTGCAGGTAGATGTTCGAAAGCAGCGGTGAGATCACACCGCCCTGCGGCGTCCCGGTGACCGTCTCCCGATAGATGCCGTCTTGCATCACGCCTGCCTCAAGCCACAACCCGATCAGCTTGAGCACCCGACGATCCGAGACGCGCTCCGAGACGAGCGCCAGCAACCCCTGCTGGTCGATCTGCCCGAAGAAGTCACGGATGTCGGCCTCGGCAACCCACACCGCGCCCCTGGGGAACGCGACGCGGATGCGCTCAAGCGCATCCAGCGCCGACCGCTTGGGCCGAAAGCCGTAGGAGACCTCCAAGAAGTCGGCCTCGAAGATCGGCTCCAACACCAACCTGGTCGCCTGCTGAACCACCCGGTCACAGACCGTCGGGACCCCCAACGGCCTGCTACCACCATCTGGCTTGGGGATCGCCACACGCCGAACCGGCGCGGGGCGATACCGGCCCAATCTCAGCGCACGCTGAAGCTCGCCGAGCATCCGCTCGACGCCGTACGCCTCGACCTCGGCCAACGTCAACGCATCGACGCCGGCCGCACCCCGGTTCTTGCGCACCCGCCTCCACGCCTCCGACAGGACGTCACCCCGCCAGATCCGGTCATACAACGCGTGAAAACGACGCTCCGGGGACCGCTTTGCACATGCCCATAGCGTGCGTTGGAGTTCTCGCACGTCCCCGCCAGTGGCCACCAACGCCATTTCGCTGGACGGGTCGACGGGCGAAGGCCCGCCGAGGTCGTTGGGTCGAACCATGCCGACCATGCCCTAACGCTTACCTCCGCGACACGCGCGATCAAAGCAGGGGCCCTTCGCTCCCGGCGCGTTGTTCTGCACGCCGATCATCACTACTACGACCCCCTCGGACTCCCGCTGACCTCCGCTCGACTTCGCCCTCGGCTTATACCAGCGGTCTTTGCTGACCAGGCCGGCCAGACGGGTCTCCCTTGTTCCGCAATCAGACCTTGCGCGCGTGCAAGTTCCCGTACCCCGCAGGGACCCGCCGCACCCAATTCCGGAATGGGACTGGCGGACATGGCCTTCGCCGTGACATGAGCAGCTCGGCTCCCCGATTGTGGATGTGACGAGGCTGCAGTTCCAGCCCACGCGCTTGCTCCCTCCAAAGAGGCTCTCGACGCCCCGCTCAGCCCGCCACCTCTCAATGACGAACCGGGGCCTGCTACCGGGCGCTCCGGCGCCTACCCGAACCGGACTTCCACCGGCCGGCCTGATCCAGCTTGCAAGGCGCAACATGCGCGCAATCCTAAGCCGCGGCGCGCGCCAGGACGCGCAGCGCCGCGACCCGGACGGCCTCGTCGAGCATCTCTCCGTCGAGTGCGACAGCGCCGTGGCCGCCCTCGCGCTCGGCCTGCTCGAGCGCGTCGATGACCGCGCGGGCGTGCTCGACCTCCTCCTCGCTGGGGGTGAAGAGCTCGTTGAGCGCCGCCACCTGCGCCGGGTGGATCGCCCACTTGCCGTCGAAGCCCATGTCGCGCGCGCGCTGTGCGGCGGCGGTGAAGCCCTCGTCGACCTCCACGCCGAGGTACGGCCCGTCGATGGCGGACACGTCGTTCGTGCGCGCGGCGACGAGGACCGCGTCCTGTATCGCGCGCCATGAGTCCAGCTCGGCGGCCGCGCCCGCCGCACGGCCGAGCGATGCCGACAGATCCGCGTAGCCGAGGATCACCGAGTCAAGTCGCGCGGATGCCGCCGCGATCTCCGACAGGCGGTCGATCCCGACCGCCGTTTCGATGAGCGCCTGGACGCGCATCGGCTCGCTGATCTCGGCCGCCGCCTCGACGCCGTCGAGCAGCCGATCGATGAACGCCAGGTCGCCGGCGCTCTCGACCTTCGGCACGATGATCGACGTGGGTCGGTCGGCCAGGCCCGCGAGCGCCGCGACGTCCTGATGGCACCACGGCGTCCGCGGTGCGTTGACGCGCACGGCCGTCACGACGCCCTCGTAGTCCGACTCGGCCAGCGCGGCGGCGACGGTGTCGCGCGCCTCGTCCTTCGCCGACGTCGCGACGGCATCCTCGAGGTCGATGATGACCTCGTCGGCCCCGCGGGTCGGCGCCTTCGCGAGCATGGACGCCGACGATCCGGGAACGGACAGGCACGAGCGACGTTTGATCGGCTGCATGACGACGCGGCAGATTACGCCCAATTGCCCGTGAACGTGGACGGCGGCGGGTCCGTCGGTCTCCGCGCGGCCGGTAATCTCATCGCGCCGAAGTCAGGCGAGCTCTCAGGAGGAAGGTCTTCGTGAACGATCTGGACGGGCCACAACGGCTCCCACGGACGATGTCGGTCCGGGTAGGGCACGCAGCAACGGTGCCCGGCTCGCCCACGCGCGGCCTCGTCCTCGGCGCGGCAGACCAAGCCCCGAGGACCCGCGCTGAGTAGCTCGGGGCGCGCTGCCCTGCTCGTCGTGCTGGCCGCGCTCGTCCTCGGGATGGGTAGCAGCGCGCAGGCCAGGCTGCGATTTGAGCCCAGAGCGCAGGCCGACGCGCGGGATGTGGCGGGCGGGCCGCTGGACCTGACGGCCGTGGCGTTCGGCCAGCAGGACACGCGTATGTTCCTGCGCGTCCGCAGCGCGTCGGCGTGGGATCCCGCGGAGCTGTCTGACGCGGTCGGGCGCAGCCTCTGCGTCGTGCTCTTTCACCGCCCGGTGACAAGGCCCAGAACACGCATCTGCCTTGGTGGTGTTGGGGGGACGACGGTCCTACGCTACGCGAACCTCGATCCCATGACGGGTCAGGCCGGCGCAGAGCATGCGGTGCCGGCGACCGTCGTGCGTCCCGACACACACACGGTCGAGGCGAGGTTCACGCCGCTCGACGTCGAGCTGCCCATGGGCAGCTTCGCGTGGCAGATCTCCTCACGCTGGACGGACGGCACGCTGTGCTCCCCGTCGGCTCCCTGCCTCGATCGGGCGCCCGACAGCGGCCCGGTGAGCGATCGACGGGTCATGCTGGCACAGCCGCGCTGCTTTGGCGCGGCGTCCCGGGCGCGCCGGCGCTGCAAGAGCCCGGCGCTACGACTCGCCGTCGTGCCACGACCCGTCGAGTCGCTCATATCCGGCAACGCGCCCTGCACCCCGGTCACCCCGTTCCTACACATCTACATGTGCACCTGGGGTGTGAGCCCGTTCCGTGCGTCGACGTCCGCGGTGCTGGTGGGCGACAGCCACTCGGTGGCCTGGCGCGGCGCGCTCGAGGTCGTAGCGCAGCACAAGCGCTGGCACGGGATCGGGATGAGCCGCGCTGGATGCCCGCTCACGAAGGCGCAGATCATCCTGCCGACGAAGGAGGCAAGCGCCGGCTGCACCGCCTGGAACCGGCTCGTGCAGCTCTGGTTCAAGGAGCATCCCGAGGTGTCCACGGTGATCGTGTCCGCGCACAACGCGCGATTCAAGGGCTCCGCCGCGGCCGGCTACCGCGCCGCGTGGCGGGCGCTGCCGAGCTCGGTGCGGCGCATCTACGTTATTCGCGACTACCCGTACGTCGGGATGGGCCGGAGGGCTGACTGCGTGCTGCGGGCCGTCAAGCGCCGCCGGCCGCCGGGCATCCGCTGCGCCCAGTCGCGCAAGCGGGTCCTGCATCGCGATGTCATGGCGGCGACCGCATCGCGCCTGGGCGCCGGGCGCGTCCGGCTCATCGACATGACGCGTCACATGTGCGGCCGCCGGCTGTGCTTCCCCGTCGTCGGGGGCGCCCTCGTCAACAAGCCCACCGGTCACCTCACGCGGATCTTCTCGACGACCGTCGGCCCGTTCATGTTGCGGGCGATCAACCGACTGGGTTGACCTCTGCGATGCGGCGTCGCAGCATGACGCCGCCGCCGAGCAGGCTGACGCCGAGCAGCGCGACCACGCCGACGGGCATTCCGGTGCGCGGAAGCTGCTCGCGCGGGCCATCCTCCTTCGTCCGTTGGCCGTCGTGGGTGACGCTGCGCACTCACGGGCGAGCGCTCGCCATCTGGCTGAGGCGAACCGCGCAAGGCGGCGGTGCTACGAGAAGCGCGGAAGTATCTCGCGCCCGTAGAAGTCGATGAAGCCGTCGTGTCCGGGGCCGATGTGACCGACGTAGATCTCGTCGAAGCCGGCGTCGACGAAGGCCTGGATCGCCGCGGCGTGCTCCTCGGGATCGGGCCCGCACGGCAGCGATGAGCCGATGTGCTCTTCGGTGACAAGCTCCGTCGCCTGCTCGAAATGGCGCGGGGACGGAAGCACCTGGGCAAGCTCGCCGCAGAGCGCCTCGTTGGGCCACAGCCTGTGGGCGGTGCGAACGCACTCGTCGCGATCCTCTCCCCAGCAGACCTTCAGGCCGCCGGTGATGGGGCCCTTCCCGCCGTGCTCGCGGTAGCGCTGCACCGCGTCGCTGTCGGGGCCGACGGTGACATAGCCGTCGCCGATGCGCCCGGCGAGCGCGATCGCCTTCGGCCCGAAACCCGACACGAGGATCGCCGGCGGCTCATCGGGCAGCGAGTACAAGCGGGCGTTCTCCAGCGTGTAGTGGCGGCCGTGGTGGCCCTTGAAGCCGCCCTCCCACAGCAGCCTGATCACCTCGACGGACTCCTCGAGCATCTCCAGGCGAACGTCCGCATGCGGCCAGCGGGCGCCGAAGACGTGCTCGTTGAGCGCTTCTCCGCTGCCGACGCCGAGGCGAAAGCGACCCGGCATCATCGTCGCGGTCGTGGCCGCCGCGTGCGCCACGATCCCCGGGTGGGTGCGAACGGTCGGGCAGGTCACGGCCGTCATCCAGCGCATCGACTCGGTCACCATGGCGGCCGCGCCGAGGACCGACCACACGAACGGGCTCTCGCCCTGGGCGTCGTTCCACGGGTGAAAGTGATCTGAGATCCACGCCGACCGAAAGCCGGCCTGCTCGGCCCGCTGCGCTCCGTGCACGATCTCGAGCGCGGAGCGTTCCTCGCAGGAGAAGAAGACACCGATCTCAGCCATGGGCGGCTGGGTACCCGTCCGCCCGCCGGCGGCAACGCCATCTCGGCGCTGGACGGCCTGGAGGAACTTGACGTGAAAGTCGCGTTCGCGCCCCGTCGGCCACGGGTAAGGCTGCCGAGGCGATGACAACGACCCCGAACAGATCGGAGCCCCTGCCGCCCCGTCAGGACGCGGGAGTCTTGCCGTCTCGCAGCGCCGCCGCGCAACGTCGGCATATGCAGGCGGCGCTCGCCGCGCCCGTGCTGGCGATGCGCTCGCGTGACCGCCGCCGCGGCGGTTTGCAACCGCCTGCGGACGACGGGGTCTGATGCGCGTCGTCGTCACCGGCGCCACCGGCAACGCCGGCACGAGCCTGCTGCATGCGCTGACGCAGGATCCCGCGATCGAGGAGATCGTCGGCCTCGCGCGGCGCCGGCCGGAGCTTGACCTCCCGCGCACGCGCTGGGTGAGTGCTGACGTCGCCACCGACGATCTCAGCGGGCACTTCCGCGGAGCCGACTGCGTCGTGCACCTCGCGTGGCTCATCCAGCCCTCACGCGATCGCGCGACGACGCGCGCCGTCAACGTCGAGGGCAGCCGGCGCGTCTTCGAGGCGACCGCCGAGGCGGGCGTGGAGAGCCTCGTCTACGCGTCGTCCGTTGGTGCCTACTCACCTGGACCGAAGGACCGCACCGTTGACGAGAGCTGGCCGACCGGCGGCATCCAGACCTCGTTCTATTCGCGCGACAAGGCTGAGGTCGAGCGGATTCTCGACCGCTTCGAGGCCGAGCACCCGGACATGCGCGTCGTGCGCCTGCGGCCGGGGCTGATCTTCATGTCGCAGGCCGCCTCGGGCATCCGCAGGCTGTTCGCCGGGCCGCTGCTGCCGTCCCCGCTGCTGCGGCCCCAGCTGATCCCGATCGTTCCGGCGACCGACCGGCTGCGCTTCCAGGCCGTCCATTCGCTCGACGTCGGCGAGGCCTACCACCGGGCGATCACCCGCGACGTCCACGGTCCGTTCAACATCGCCGCCGAGCCGGTGCTCGACCCGCCCGAGCTCGGCCGGCTGCTCGGCGCACGGCCGGTGCCCGTCTCCGAGAAGGCGCTGCGCGCCGCGGTGCAGATGAGCTGGAAGCTGCGCTTGCAGCCCTCACCGCCAGGCTGGCTGGACATGGCGCTCGGCGTGCCGCTGATGGACACCTCCCGCGCGCGCAACGAGCTCGGCTGGACCGCGACCCGCAGCGCCGGTGACGCGCTGCTCGAGTTGCTGGAAGGGATGCGCCGCGGCGA
>JALZJA010000512.1 GCA_030860005.1 Actinomycetota bacterium | reverse complement strand
GGCGCTGTGGAGCCTGCGCCGCGTCGCGCACGGCGTCGTCGCCGCCGCCCGCGGCGATCGCGACGAGGCGCTGCTCGGGATGCTCGACGGCCCGGCGGTGTGGGCGTTCGAGCTCGGGCGGCTCGTGCCGAATCGCCCCGCGCCTCGGCTGCCCGCCCGCCGCTAGATACACCTGTTTCTGGGACATCCGATGCACGCGCAGGCGTGCATGCGGATCCATAGAAGTGCCTGCGCCGGTGGAGGCGTCGTGATGCGAGATCGTCTGCGGCTTGCTGCGCTCGTGCGGCGGGCGCTGCTTACGCCCGCGCTGGTGGGCGGCGCCGGCCTGTGCGTGCTCATCGTGCTCGCGGCAACGGGTATGCCGAGCGCGAAGGACCTCGGCCCGCTAGCGAAGAACGACGACGCCGCGGCGCGCGACCTGGTGGTGAAGCTGAGCCGCGACGTGGAGGGGACGCCGAGCGCGGCCGACATTCGCCGCGCCCGCGTCCCGCTGCCCGAGCGCGAGCGGCGGCTCGGTGCACATCCGTACCATGACCTCTACACGGCCGCCCAGCGCCGCTACAACGTGTCCTGGTTCCTCGTCGCCGCGATCCACTACCAGGAGACGGGCTTCCGCCGCGCTCGCGCGCGCACGCGCGTGCGCCAACGCGACCACGACGCCGTCATGGCGATCGCCGCCGAGCTGCGCAGAGAAGGCGCGCGCGGCCTCGGCCGCCGGGCCGTTCGCGCCACCGCCGCGCGCTACGGTCGCGACCCCGACGGACGGCTGTCGACGGCGATGGTCATCGAGCGCGCCCGCGCGTGGAGGCTGCTCGGCGTCATCCCGCTGCCCGGCAGCGGCGAGCTCGCGACCCCGGTGAAGGGAACGATCGGCGGCTGCGGGTACTTCGGCTGTCCGCGTCCCGGCCACCGGCACAACGGCGTCGACTTCCTCGCGTCCGCCGGCACGCCGGTACATGCGGCCGACGCAGGACGCGTCGCGATCGTCCAGAACCCCGGCCAGTCCGGCGGCTACGGAAACTTCGTGTGCCTCCAGCACCGCCCGCATCTCGCTACGTGCTACGCGCACCTCAGCGCGTTCGCGCCGCGACTGGACGTCGGCGATCGCATCCGGCGCGGCGAGGTTCTTGGGCTGGTGGGCTCGACGGGCTCGAGCACGGCGCCGCATCTGCACTTCGAGGTGCGCCGCGGCGCCGCGAACTGTCAGGCGTGCGCGGTCGATCCGATGCCGCTGCTCGACGGCAAGGTCCCGCAGGACGGCGTTCCGGAGCTCCTCGAGCTCCCACGGCAGGCGCCCGCGCCGGGGTCTGCTCGCGCGCCGTCGTACGTTGCGCCTCCCGCCGCCCCGAGTGGACCCCCCAATCCTCAGCCGACGCCCGCACCGCATCCGCCGCCACGGGGGACCACGACGACGACGCCCGCTACGCCGCCGGCCGGTCAGACCGGTGGCGCCACCGCGCCCGGTTCGTCTGCGCCCAAACCCAAACCCAAACCGACGCCGGCACCCAAGCCCAAGCCGACGCCCGCGCCCGCGCCGCCGCCGCCTCCAGCGGCTCCGCCCGACGGCGGCGCCACTGCACCGTAGCCGTCAGCTGCTGTTCTTCAGCATGCTCGCGCCGATCGCCCCGCCGAGGTCGCCGAGCTCGGCGACGAGCACCGGCGGCGGCCGGTGGTCGTTGAAGAGGTGGGGCGCCATCGCCTCTGCGATCTTGTCGGCGTAGGGCTGGCCCAGTCGCACGCCGAGCCCGCCGCCGAGGATGATCACCGCGACGTCGAGCACGTTGTCGACCGACGCGACGCCGGCGCCGAGCGCCTTCACGGCCTTCGCGATGAGCTTCGTCGCGACCGGGTCGTCGCGCTCGAGCGCAGCGGCCCAGATTCCGCTCGTCAGCCGCTCGCGACCGCGCTTGCGCGCGATCTTGAACAGCTCGGTCTTCTCGCCCTTGTCGTGCAGCTCGCGCGCCTTGCGCTCCAGCGCGTTGCGCCCCGCATAGGCCTCCATGCAGCCGCGCCGCCCGCACGGGCAGCGGGCGCCATGCAGCTCGACGACGACGTGGCCGATCTCGCCGGCGCCGCCGAGGCCGAGCCACGGCTTGCCATCGAGGACGATCCCCCCGCCGACACCCGTGCCCCAGAATACCCCGAGGATCGAGCTGTACTCGCGGCCGGCGCCGAGCTGGGCCTCGGCATCCGTGGCGACCTGGACGTCGTTGCCGAGCGCCACGCCCGTCCCGAGCTCCTCCTCGAGCGCCGCCGCGAGCGCAAACGAGCCCTCCCAGTCGGGCAGGTTGCGCGCGCTCGTCACCGTCCCCGCGGCCCCGTTGACCTCTCCGGGCGAGCCGACGCCGACGAGCGCCAGCTCCTGCGTCGACACGCCGGCCGCGCCAGCCGCATCGCGCATCGCCGCGGCCATCGCGGCGGCGACGTCCCGTGGGCCGCCCTCGGTCGGCGTCGGGCCTCGCGCCTGTCCGACGACGGCGTGCGCGGCGTCCACGACGACCGCCTGGATCTTCGTTCCGCCGAGGTCGATCCCGCCGCGCAGGCTCATCGGTCGGAGGTTACGCGCGCGCGGAGTGCCGACCAGGCAGCGAACGTCATGAAGGCACCGATGGGCGGTGCAGGGCTCGAACCCGCGACCTCCTGCTTGTAAGGCGCTGCAGGCATGAATCGGTGGTGCATGCCCGATCACGTTGGACGCAAAGTCCCGCTTTATCGACGAACAGTGGGTGGCGTGAGTGGACGCTGATGGGCAGCCACGATGCGGCTGATGTACCCGTTTGGTACCTCGACGGGAGCGGATGGCGGATAGTCGAAGGCGTAGTTGCCTGAGTACAAGTGCGACACCGGGCGAGTCGCGCCGTCACCCGACCGAGCGCGATCGCCGCCGCTCGACGCGGAGCGCGGGCGGTGAGGCTGAGGTGTTCTGTAGCGATGTACGGCGTTCACCGGCAAGTCACGCCCCGGGGACAAACCACTGAAGGGGGCAGATGGTCGATGTCGTAGCGGTGGCGGCGCTGCTTGCGCGAGCCCTGCCGTATCTCTCGAAGTCCGCAGACCGCGTCGCGACGCAGGCCGGCGACGCGATCGGTGACGCCGCGTGGCGATTCGCGCAGCGCATCTGGGCCAAGGTTGGCGGGCGCCTGAGCGAGCGTCCAGCGGCGCAGGAGGCGATTGATGAGGTCGCGGCGACGCCTGACGACGAAGGCGCTCGGTTCGTGCTCGAACGCCAGCTGGGCAAGCTGTTCGAGGCCGAACCGGAGCTCGCCGCCGAGGTCGAGGGCGTCATGAGCGAGGCCGTCGCGGCCGGCGTGGTCCAAGTGAGCGTCCAGGGCGATCGCAACGTCACGATCACGGACTCGCCGATTACGAACAGCGCGATCATCAGCGCAGACGGCAACACCGTCGGCTCGGACTGAGCGGTGGCCACAAGCTCCGCCATCGTTGAGGGGGACCGCAACGTCGTCATCACGGCGGAGACGAACAACTCCGTCATCATCACGGGCGACGGCAACACCGTTCACATGCACCACTCGCCCGAGGGTGCGCTGCTCGAGCACGAGTACCGCTGGAATCGCCCGCGGACCCGCCCGCGCACCGACCCCCCGCTGGCGCCGCCGCGCTTCGATCGGCACGTCGACCGCGACGACGAGATCCGCAGGCTCGTCGGCGAGGACGGGGCGCCGCGCGTCGTCAACGTCTACGGAAGCCAGGGGCTCGGCAAGACCTACGTCCTCGTGGAGGCGCTCAACTGCCCCGACGTGGAGATGCGCGACGGGACGATCTACCTCGACGCGCGTGGCCGCGACGCCGAGGACATCCTGCACGCGATCTTCGGCGAGCTGTTTGACTCGCCCGTGCCGATCCGCGACCTGCGCGTCGAGCGCCACCTCTCCAACCGGCGCGCGGTCGTGGCGCTGGAGGACGTCGAGCTCGCGGCCGACGGCGCGCAGCGTCTCGCGCTCGGTGCTCCGCGCTGTCGCCTGTTCGTGACGTCGCGCCAGCGTGTGCTCTTCGACGGCGTGGCCGTACAGCTCGAGGGGCTCGCGCAGGAGCACGTGCCGGCCATCGCCGAGCAGGAGCTCGGGCGTCCGCTGAGCGGGCCCGAGCGAGCTGCGGCCGAGGCGGTCGGGGCAGCGCTGCGCGGTCATCCGCTTCAGCTGCGCCAGACCTTCAACCGCGTGCGCGAGCAGGGGCTGTCGCTCGAGTCGCTCGCTCCGCGGGCGGCGAGCGCGGCCGAGCGCGGCGCCGAGCTGTCGGCGCCGCAGCGCGACGTCGCTCGCACGCTCGCCGTGCACGGGACCGCGCCGCTGGGCCTTGAGCACATCCAGGCGCTGGCCGGCGGGCCGGCGCGAGTGGCGGCGCGGGAGCTCGAGGCGCGCCACGACGCGCGGTCGCACTCGCCGCGCTACAGCCTCGTCGGCGAGCTCGCTGAGGCATTCGATGATCTCGATCCGGAGCTCGACCGCGCGCTGGAGTATTTCATCGGCTGGGCCGAGTCGGAGGCCGCCGCGGGGCGCCGCGAGCGGGTGCTCGCGGAGGGCGCCGCGCTCGTCGAGCTGCTAACGCGGGTGCACCGCGCGGGACGGCACCCGGAGGTCGTGCGGCTGGGCGTCGCGATCGAATGGCCGCTCGCATGGGGTAATCGGTGGTCGGCGTGGGGACAGGTGCTCGACCTCGTGCTGGCATCGGCGCGAGCGAGCGAGAACCGCTGGGCCGAGGGCTGGGCGATGCATCAGCTCGGCACGCGCCAGTACGGGCTTGGCAACGGGTCGGTCGCGGTGACGGGGCTGAAGCAGGCACTCGCGCTGCGCGAGCGCATCGGCGACGGCGCCGGCGCCGACGCCACCCGCCAGAACCTTCGCGTGGCCGCCGGCCCGCCGCCCCTGCTGCACCGCTTGAGCCATCTCTCGGTGGCGGTCGTTGCGGTCATGACGGTGCTCCTGATCGGTGCCGCCGGGGTCGCCGGCGCGCAGATCCTCGGCGGCGGCGATGCGGCTGGCCCCGCGCTCGTCCTCTCGGTTCAGGGCAAGGGAGCTGTCGTGAGCGACGACGAGTCCATCCGGTGCGCGGAGGCCGCTTGCCGCGAGGAGCTCGATTCCGGCAGCCGGGTGCTGCTGCGAGCCGAGCCGCAGCGCGGCTGGCAGTTCTCGCGCTGGAGTGGCGCCTGTTCGGGCCGCGGCCCGTGCCGGCTGGTCGTGAAGACCGATACAAGCGTCACTGCGCTGTTCAAGCGGGTGGGCGATCCGCGCGACGTCACGGTCAGGGTCGACGGCCGCGGAACCGTCGTCAGCTATCCCGCCGGCATCAGCTGCGGCGCCGACAAGGAGTGCCGGGCGACCTTCAAGCGATCGGGCGAGCTGCAGCTGACCGCCGCCGCCGCGCGCGGTCATCGCTTCGCCGGCTGGTCGGGCGACTGCGACGGCGTGCGCCCGTGCGTCGTCAAGGGCGACGAGCGGGCGGTTGCCGCCGGCGCGCGCTTCGTCGCGGACGGCGATGCGCGCTCGCTCACGGTCCTGACCCGCGGCGTCGGCGCCGGTCGCGTCGTCAGCAGTACATCCGGGATCGACTGCGGCGAGCTGTGCACCGCCAGCTTCCGCCGTGGCACCCGCGTCGTCCTCACCGCCATCCCGCAGCGGGGTTCGAGCTTCCCCGGTTGGACCGACCCCGCGTGCGCGCCGGCAACCGGCGACACGTGCACGATCACGCTCAAGAGCACGCGCGACGTGGTCGTGCGGTTCAACCACGTGGCAGCTCCCCCGCGGGCGCAATCGCACGAGCTGGAGGTTCTCGTCCGAGGCAAGGCAGGAACGATCAGCAGCGAGCCCGCCGGGATCGAGTCCTGCGACGGGCGCTGCGCCGAGTCGCTGCGCGAGGGAGAGGTCGTGCTCACGGCGTCTGCGCCTGAGGGGTACCGGCTCGGCGAGTGGGGTCGAGCATGCGCCGGCACCGAGGCAGACGTCTGCCGCCTGACGCTCGACAAGCCGCTGACCGTCCTCGCGATCTTCAAGCGCGACGATCAGAAGCCAGAGCCAACGCCCACGTACACGCTGACCACCAGGGTCGAGGGGGCCGGTGGCTCCATCCAGCCCGACTGCTCATCCGGCTGCGCGTACGACGCCGGCGAGCGGGTGACGCTGACCGCCGACAACGGCGCCGACAGCTTCTTCTCCCGCTGGGAGCTCGGGTGCCCGACCGATCCCGAGACCCGTACATGCACCATCACGATGGACGCTGACCACGAGGTCATCGCGGAGTTCGGTCCGGGCTGACCGCCGCCCGCCGCAAGGCCTTTCG
>JALZJA010000484.1 GCA_030860005.1 Actinomycetota bacterium | reverse complement strand
CGCGTGAGCCGCGTTGGCAAGGCGCTGGCGCTGCGCGCGACGACCGCGCGCCACCGTGGCGACGCGGTTCTCTGCCCGGTCTGTGACAACCGCTTCGACCGCTTCAAGGACGCGCCGAACCGGCCCGACGCGCTGTGCTGGCGGTGCGGATCGCAGGAGCGCCACAGGGCGCAGTGGCTGCTGTTCGAACGCCGGCCGGAACTGCTGCGGAATGCCGGCTCGCTGCTGCATTTCTCACCCGAGTGGTGCCTGCGGCGGCGGCTCAGCGCGATCGGAGGCCTGCGCTACGTGACCTCCGACCTCGACGGCTCCGGCGTGGACCTGAAGCTCGACGTCACGCAGCTCGATCTGCCGGACGGTGCGTTCGACCTCGTCATCTGCTCGCACGTCCTCGAGCACGTTCGCGACGACGCGGCCGCGATGGCCGAACTGCGGCGCATCACAGCCCCCGGCGGCTGCTGCCTCGTCATGGTCCCGCTCGCGCTGGACCGGAAGCACACATACGAGGATCCGGCGATCAGGGCGCCAGAGGACCGCGAGCGCGAGTTTCTTCAAGCCGACCACGTGCGCCTCTACGCGCCCGACATCGCCGGCCGCCTGCGCGGCGCCGGGTTCGACGTCGAGGTCGTCGACATGCACGCCGAGCTGGGCGAGCAGGCGGAGCGCTACCGGCTGCTCGCGTCGGACCTCGCGTTCCTCGCGCGTGCGGCTTCTCGAGAGCGACGGCCGCCGCGCGCTACCCTCGACTGAAGCGATGCCCAGCGACGACCGCAGGCTCTCGACCCGCTCGCGCGACAACCCCGGCGGCATGGACGTGCTCAGCGTCCTGGGCTCCGAGGTCCGGCCGTTGCGCGAGCGCAAGCCGCCATGGTTCAAGGTCCCGGCGCCCGGCGGCGAGCGCTATCGCGAGCTGGTGAAGCTCATCTCAGACGAGAACCTGCATACGGTCTGCCAGGAGGCCGCCTGCCCCAACGTCGGCGAGTGCTGGGAGCGCGGCACGGCGACGTTCATGATCCTTGGCGACACGTGCACCCGGCGCTGCGGCTTTTGCAACGTGCGCACGGGCAAGCCGACGTGGAACGACCCACTCGAGCCTGCCCGCGTCGCGCGCTCGATCGCGAAGATGGGCTTGCGCCACGCGGTCATCACCTCCGTCGATCGCGACGACCTGCCCGACTACGGCGCCTCGGCCTTCGTCGGCGTCGTCCGCCAGATCCGCGCGCAGGCGCCGCGCTGCAAGGTCGAGGTGCTGACACCCGACTTCCGCGGCCAGGAGATGCCGCTGGCGAAGGTCATCGCCGAGCGCCCCGATGTCTTCAATCACAACGTCGAGGTCGTGCCGCGCCTGTATCCGGTTGCGCGCCGCGGGTCACGCTTTGAGCGCTCGTGCCGCGTGCTGCGCAACGCCAAGGAGATGGGCGCTGGCGAGGTCACGACGAAGTCGGGGCTCATGGTCGGCCTCGGCGAGACGCACGACGAGATGGTGCAGACGTTCGCCGTGCTGCGCGAGCACGGGGTCCAGGTGCTCACCGTCGGCCAGTACCTGCGTCCGACCGAGCGCCACCTGCCGCTCGTGCGCTACTGGCACCCGGACGAGTTCAAGGCGCTCGAAGAGGCCGCCTACGCGCTTGGCTTCGACCACATCGCCGCCGGCCCGCTCGTGCGCTCGAGCTACCACGCCGACCAGCACATCGTCCAGGACGAGCCCGGCAGCGGGCCGCTCGCCGCCACGGCCTGACCCTCGGGTGTCGCGCCCGCCGGGTAGGGTCGGCCGCGACGATCGCGCATGTTCCCGCTCAAGGACAACATCCCGACCGACAGGACGCCGTTCGTCACGATCGCGCTGATCGCGATCAACGTCATCGTCTACTTCCTGGCGCAGAAGGGCGGGATCTTGAACGGGCCGCCCGATGAAGGCGTCGTTCATTTCGGCGTGATCCCCTACGAGATCACGCACCCCGGGGACGAGTGTGACGCGCTGTTCGGCCCGGATGGCCTGGCGCGCTCCAGGATCTTGTGCGAAGGCATCGACCCGGTCCGGGTCACCGACACGCCGACGACGATCCTCACGCTGTTCTCGTCAATGTTCATGCACGGTGGCATTCTGCACCTCGCCGGAAACATGCTCTTCCTGTGGATCTTCGGCAACAACGTCGAGGATTCGATGGGGCCGGTGAGGTTCGTCGTCTTCTACCTGCTCGGCGGGCTTGCGGCGATCACCCTGCAGGTCGCGATCGACCCCAACGCCACCGTCCCCACGATCGGCGCGTCCGGCGCGGTCGCGGCGGTGCTCGGCGGCTACATCCTGCTCTTCCCGCGCGCACGAGTTATCACGGTGATCTTCATCATCTTCTTCTTCACGATCATCGAGTTGCCGGCCTTCCTGATCCTCGGCTTCTGGTTTCTGCAGCAGATCGCCTTCGGCGCACTGGACCTTTCCAACCCGGCGGGCGGCGGAGGCGGGGTCGCATACTTCGCGCACATCGGTGGCTTTGTCTTCGGCCTGCTCGCGATCAAGCTCTTCGCCAGCCGCGACAAGGACTACAGCCCGCCGCCGCGCTACCCCGTCTATTGAACGCTCGGACGGCGGCCCTCGCGACGGTGTTCGTGTTCGTCGTCGGGCTGACGGTCCTGACCGTCGCGGCCGCCGTGGCAGACGGCGTGACCGTGCTGACCCTCCTCTCCGTGCTCGTGCTCGTGCTGCTCTGCTGCGGGATCGTCGGAGCGCTGCTGCACCCGCCTCCCGACGACTGACGCGGACGCGTGCGTAGGCTTAGGGCATGACCGTCTCACCGGACCGCCAGCCCGTCGTGGTCGCCGACCTCGACGAGGCGATCGAGGCCGTCCGGCGGGGCGGCCTGCGCCTGACGTCCGCTCGGCGACTCGTGCTCGAGGCGCTGCTCGCGGCGGCGGGGCCGATCTCCGCCGAGGAGATCGCCGACGGTCTCGGCGGCCGTATGACCCAGTCGGACATCGCATCGGTCTACCGCAACCTCGAGATGCTCGGCAGCCTCGGTCTGGTGCGCCACTTCCACGCCGGCCATGGGCCAGGCCGCTACGTCCTCGAGGGCTACGGCGACCGCGAGTACATCGCCTGCGAGTCGTGCGGTGCACTCGAGTCGGTGCAGCCATCCGCGCTGGACGGGGTCAGGGACGCGGTGCGCGACCTGTCCGGCTTCGAGGCGCGCTTCTCGCACTTCCCGATCGTCGGTCTGTGCCCGACGTGCGCGGTGAAGGGCTCGCCCCGCGAGCACACCGCCCACAGCCACGGCTGAGGGCGACGCACGTGGTCAGGCCACGGCGGGCAGCCGCCGCCGGCGCCCCGCGGGCCCGGTGACGAGAAAGACGGCCGCGAACAGCGTAGCCGCGACGAGCACGATCGCCGGGCCGGACTGCACGTCCATGTGGTAGCTGAGGTTCATCCCGACAAAGCCGCAGGAGGCGCCGATCGCCGCCGACAGCCAGAGCATCCGGCTGAACGCGTTCGTCAGCATGCGCGCGATGGCGGCCGGGATGACGAGCGCCGCCGCGACGAGCGTCACGCCGAGCACCTGCATCGTCGCGAGGATCGATCCCGCGAGCACGACCATGAGCAGCGCGTCCATTCGCGCGGTGTTGACGCCCGAGGCCTCGGCCACCTCAGGATCGAAGGTCGTGAACAGCAGGGCGCGGTAGCGCAGGAAGATGAGCGCGCCCGCGAGCAGGCTCACGACCGTGAGCGCGATGACATCCTCCATGCCGACCGCGAGGATGCTGCCGAACAGGGCGGCGTCGAAGTTCGTGCCCGCACCGCCGAAGAGCGCGAACAGCGCTAGTCCGAGCGCGAACGAGGCCGTCGTGATCACGCCGATCGCGGCGTCCGATCCGATGACGCGCCGGCGCGTCACCTTGTTGATCATGAGCGCCGACGCGATGCCCCAGGCACCCGCGCCGAGGAGGAAGTTCACGCCGAGCAGGGCGCTCGCGGCAAAGCCGCCGAAGAGCGCGTGCGACAGGCCGTGACCGATGTAGCTCATGCCCTTGAGCACGACGTACACGCCGATGAGCCCGCACAGCCCGCCGGCGAGGGTCGCCACGATGAGCCCGTTGCGAAAGAACTCGAAGTCCAACGGGCGCAGCAGCTCGTCGATCACGTGACGTGCTCCACGATCGCGGGCTCGGGCACGCCGTGCTCGTGCGGAGGGCCGTGGCGGTAGCCGTCGATGACGACCCGCATGCCGCCGTGCTCGAGCACCGCCAGGCTCGCGCCGTACGTGCGCTCCAGGACGTCCGGGGTGAGCACCTCGGCGGGCGAACCGGCGCCGATCACGCTGCCGTTGAGACAGACGAGCCGCGGCAGGTGCGCCGCTATGCCGTTGAGATCGTGCGTCGTCAGCGCGATCGCCAGCCCGCGCGCGTTGAGCTCCTCGAGCAGGTGCAGCACCTCGTGGCGCAGCCGCACGTCGACGCCGGAGACCGGCTCGTCCATGAGCAGCAGCTCGGGCTCGCCGAGCAGCGCCCGGGCGATGAAGACGCGCTGTTGCTGGCCGCCGGACAGCTCGCGGATGTGCCGCTCGCTGAGCTCCTCGATCCCCAAACGCGCGAGCACCCCGGCCACGGCGGCGCGCTCGGCTCTGTTGGCCCACGGCAGAAGCCGACCACTCACGCGCGCCATCAGCACGCACTCGCGCACGGTGACGGGGAAGTTCCAGTTGATCGTCTCCACCTGGGGGACGTAGGCGACGCGCAGCCCCTTGCGCCGCACGACGCGCCCGGCGACGGGGGCGATCGAACCCGCGATGGCGCGCAGCAGCGTGGTCTTGCCCGATCCGGACGGCCCGACGATCCCGACGAACTCGCCTGCTGAGATCTGCAGGTCGACGTCCCGGACCACGCGCTCGGCGGCGTAGGCACACGTCAGCCCTTCAAGCGCGATCAGCGGCGCGGTCACTGCGGGTAGTCGGCCTTGTCGGGGGCGACGCCACGGGGCTTGAAGGCCTTCAGCGCGGACGCGTCGCCGCCGAGCGCTTCGGTCATCGTCACGTAGTCGAAATGCATGAGCCCGAGCCACGAGTGCTTCGGCTCGCCAGGCTCTCCCGGCAGGTCGTCGTCGCGCAGGACGTCGACGTACGTCACGCCGGTCTCCTTGCCGATCTGGGCGAGGACCGGGCTCGGGAAGACCTCCGAGCCGAAGATCGCCGGCACCTGCTCCGTGCGCACCTGTTCGATGAGCCTGGCGACCTCGCTGGGCGCCGGATCCTCGAAGTCGGAAACCTGAATCGCGCCAATGACGTCCCAGTCGTAGTCGCGCGCGAAGTACGCGTAGGCGTCGTGGTAGCTCAGCAGCTTGCGCTTGGCCCGTGGAAGCGTCGCGAACGACGAGCGCATCGCCTTGTCGAAGTCGTCGATCAGGACGGCGAACTTCTCGTAGTTGGACGTGAAGTAGTCGGCGTTGTCGGGATCGCGCTGCGCCAGGTCGTCGCGGATGATCTGCGCGTACTTCAACGCGTACCTGGGGTCGGTCCACAGGTGCGGGTTCGGCTTGCCCTCGGACTTGGGAAACGAGAAGTCGTACGCGTACTCGCTCTCGGGGATCGACCTCGTGCCGAGCTCGACGATCTCCGCCTCGTCTTTGAGGTTCTCCTCCGCGAGCCCCTTCGTCGGCTCCTCGAGCTTCAGGCCGTTGATGTAGAGCACGTCGACCTGCGACAGCAACTCGGCGACGCTCGGCTTCGGCTCGAACGTGTGGGAGTTCGTTCCCTCGGGGACGATGCCGGTGATCTGGACGCGGTCGCCGCCGATGTTCGCCGCGATGCTCGTGATCGGCGCGACGGTCGTGGCGACCGAGATCTGACCAGCGGTCGCGCTCGCGGGCTTGTCGTCGCCGCAACCGCCGGCGCAGAGCGCGAGCGACATCACGATACCGGCCGCCGCGAGCCCGGTTGCACTGCTTGCCGTCGCGAGCACGGCGCCACCCTAGCGTTATCACGACTTGCTCGCAACAGTGATTGAGCCTGTAGTAGTGAGCGTTGATCACCCCCGGGTGGGCTTGGCCCGCCCGAAACCTTTGACATGAACGTGTGTGCATGTAAGCATGCGGGTAATGGGCTGGATCCACGGCGTCTCCGCCAGCACCCCCGTCAGCGCAGCCGACGCGCGGCACGTCGCCCGCGTGATGGGTGCGCTGTCGACTCCGAGCCGCGTCCGGATCCTCGGACGACTGCGCGAGGGTCCGTGCACCGTCGGCGAGCTGACGGCAGCGGTGCAGATGGAGCAGCCAGCGGTCTCCCACCAGCTGCGCATCCTGCGTGACCTGGGACTGGTCACCGGAAGCCGCAACGGGCGCCACGTGACATACGGGCTCTATGACCCACACGTCGCGAGCCTGCTCGATGAGGCGCTGCGCCACATCGAGCACCTGCGCCACGGCGCGACCGAGACGCCATCCCAACCAGCAAGCGCGACCACAACGATCAACGGAGGAGCAACATGATGGACGACCACACGCACAAGACGCCTCACGCACATGAGCACGAGCACGACGGCGAGATGCACTCCCACGCGCATACCGACCACGACCACGACCACGTCGAGCACGAGCACGAGCACACGCACGACGGCGAGACGCACTCCCACGAGCACGCGCACGAAGAGGGACTCGAAGAGGTCCACGAGCACAGCCACCAGTGAGCTCATTGCCGCCGGGGCCGCGCGCTTCGCTGCGGTAGGTGACGTCGCCCGCGGGTCGCCGGTTTTCCGGCGACCGAAGGGCGAAACTCGCTCTCCCTATCGAAACCGCGGCCGATTGGGCATCATGACCTCATGCCGGTCCGGTACTGGTTTCGCTGCGAGATCTGCGGCTGCCTGCCCGATGACGCGACGCGCCGCGCCATCGGTGCCTCAACGCGGGAGGATCTGTTCGGGGAGTTCGTCGATGCGATGCCCGGGCGCTGGCTCGTGTGGCACGCCGGCGGCCTGCTCGGACCCAGGCGCTACGCCTGCCCCGACCACCGCCGCGACCTCATGGCCTCGATCCGCTTCCACTACGCCTACACGGGCGAGCAGTGGGTCTGGAAGCGCCCGCCCTACGCGCAGCGCTGGCCGCCGGACCAGATCATGGAGAACCCCGATGGCACGCTGATCGTCCCCGAGTGGTTCACGCCCGGCGCAGACAAGCCGGGCGAGCTGCCCGCCGACGGCTGAGCTAGGGCCCCTCGCCTTCCTCTTCCAACCCCGCCTCCAGCTCAGCGAGCTCGAGGCGGCGGCGGGTCTCGGCGACGGTGTCCTTGGGCAGCTTGGGAAGCTTGAACGTCGTGATGCCGTAGGCGAGCGCCAGCTCGACCTGCGCCGCGTAGTACGCCGCGCGGGCGCGCTCCCAGTTGCTGCCCGACCCGTTGAGCTGCAGCCAGCGGCCGTTGTAGACGAGCGTGAGCCTCGCTTCGGTCTCGTCGATCTGCGCGATGAAGATCTCCATCGACACCGGATCGGGGTCGCGTCGCAACCGCTCCTGTGCCGCGTCGAGGCTGTCGACCGTCACCGTGTCGAAGTCCAACTCGAAGACCACCTCGCAGACGAGGGAATCGAGCGGGCCAGCGGCCACAGCTGCACGTGCGGCCTTCATGATCACGTCCAGATCCGACCATCCGTTCCACCGCTCGCTCAGCGCGAAGCGCTCCATCTCGATGACAATAGGGTTTCGTCCTGCGGTCGCCGTTACACGCCGTGCCGAGCCGCCGCCACCGCGACCTGGCCGTAGGCGATCTGGCCGTCGTTGGGGGGCAGGCGCTCCGGGACGAGGACGCGCAGACCGGCGGCCTCGAGCGCGGACGCGGTCAGGTTCAGCAGCAGGCGGTTCTGGAACACGCCACCTGAGAGCACGGCCGTGTCGAGCTTGGCCTCGCGCGCGACGAGCTCGACCACCTGCGCCGTGGCCTGCGCGAAGCCGGCGTGAAACCGCGCCGAGATCGTCGGGACGGGCACGTCGGCTGCCAGGTCCGCGAGCAGCGCGATGATCATCGGCCGCGGGTCGAGGATGAGCGGGGCTGAGGCCGTCCGCCGGTCGCCCACCGTGTCGACCCGGAACGGGTACGGCTCGGCCTCGCCCGGGTCCGCCAGGGCCTCGAGCTCGACCGCGGCCTGGCCCTCGTAGCTGACCTCCAGTCGCACGCCGCACATCGCGGCGACCGCGTCGAAGAGCCGCCCAGCACTTGACGTGAGCGGCGAGCCTATGCCGTTGGCCACAAGCCTCGAGACCATGCTCCAGCGCTGCTGCGCGATCGGCTCGAACGCCGACGGGAACTCAGCTCCCGCCTCCGCGAGCTGCGCGTGCATGACGGTCAGCCACGCGCAGGCCATCCGCCACGGCTCGCGGATCGCGCGCTCACCGCCGGGCATCCGCACGGGCCACAGATGTCCGACGCGCTGGAAGTCCACGAGGCCCGCAACGAGGAACTCGCCGCCCCAGATCGTGCCGTCCAGGCCGTAGCCGGTCCCATCGAAGATCGCCCCGACCGCGAGTCCCGTCTCGCCGTGCTCGGCGAGCGTGGCGGCGTGATGCGCGTGGTGGTGCTGCACGCCGGTCAGCGCGACGCCGCCCGCCTCCTCGCGCTGGCGCGCATAGAAGGTCGACAGGTAGTCGGGATGCAGGTCGTGCGCGACGAGCACCGGGGCCACCTCGAAGAGGCGCTCGAAGTGCACGACGCCGTCCTGCAGCGACGTGAGCGTCTCGTAGTTCTTGATGTCGCCGATGTGATGGCTGACCCATGCGCGAGCGCCCGCGCCGAGACAGAACGCGTTCTTCTGCTCGGCGCCGGTGCCGAGGATCGGCGCGATGCATGCCACGGGCAACTCGATGGCGGCCGGTACGTAGCCGCGCGAACGGCGCAGGAGCAGCGGGCGCCCGCGCACGGCGCGCACAACCGAGTCGTCGGTGCGCGTGGCGATCGGGCGGTTGTGTACGAGGAAGCGATCGGCAATGGCGCTGAGCCGCTCGCGCGCGTCGTCGTCGTCGAAGGCGATCGGCTCGTCGGAGACGTTGCCGCTCGTCAGGACGAGCGGCACGCCGGCATCGGTGGCGAGCAGCTGGTGCAGCGGCGTGTAGACAATCATGAGGCCGAGATCGGGCGCACGGGGCGCCACCGCCTCCGCCACCGCCGCGTCTGGCAGCCTGCGCGACAGCACGATCGGACGCTCGCGTGAGCGCAGCAGCGCCTCCTCGGCCTCGTCGAGCTCGACGAGAGACCGCGCGGCCTCGACGTCGGCAACGAGCAGCGCGAAGGGACGGTCCTCGCGGTGCTTGCGCGCGCGCAGCGCGCTCACCGCGTGCTCGTCGTCCGCGCGGCACGCAAGGTGGTAGCCGCCGAGACCCTTGACCGCGAGGATCCTGCCCGCGAGCAGGTGGTCGGCCGCTGTGCGCACGGCGTCCTGGCCCTTCTCGAGCTCGACCGGGGTGCCGTCGCGCTCGAGCAGCCGCGCCTGCGGCCCGCACACCGGACATGCGTTCGGCTGCGCGTGAAAGCGGCGGTCGAGCGGATCGTCGTACTCCGCCTGGCAGGCCTCGCACATCTGAAATGCGGCCATCGTCGTCATCGGCCGGTCGTACGGGATGCCGGTGACGATCGTGAAGCGCGGCCCGCAGTTCGTGCAGTTGAGAAACGGATAGCGGTAGCGGCGATCGTGCGGATCGGCCAGCTCGGCGAGGCACTCGTCGCACGTCGCGCTGTCGGGCGACACGGGCGCGGTCGGGGCGCCGCTGCGCTCGCTGGCGACGATCTCGAAATGGGTCTCGCCGACGGCCTCGATGTCCTCCGACTCGACGCCGGTGACGGCCGCCAGCGGCGGCGCGTCGTCGCGCAGCCGCGCGACGAACGTAGCGACGACCTCCGGCGCGCCCTCGGCCTCGACGAGCACCCCGCGCTCGTCGTTGAGCACGAAGCCGGCGATGCCGAGCTCGTTCGCCAGCCGGTAGACGAAGGGCCGGTAGCCGACGCCCTGCACCGTGCCGTCGACGCGGGCCCGGACGCGCCGCCGCTCGCGGCGGGGCGCGTGCTCGGACGCGGTACTCAACTCTCTAGCTCGACGAGCTCGCGAAGCACGTGGTAGACGCTCGCCTGCGCCTCCTGGATGCGCGGGATGTTCTGGGAGCGGCTGATGATGATGTAATCCGCCTCCATGCCGGTGGCCACGTTGCCGCCGTCGTAGCCGACGAACGCGAGCGTCACCATGCCGCGGCGGCGCCCCTCGCGCAGCGCCTGGAGCACGCTCAGCGAATTGCCGCTCGTCGACATCGCGAGCAGCACGTCGCCCTCGCGCCCGTAGGCGATGACCTGGCGGGAGAAGATCGCGTCGGTCCCGATGTCGTTGGCGACCGCGGTGATGATCCCGGTGTCCTCGGTGAGGTCCAGCGCGCGCCGCGCGGGGCCGCCGTACATCGGCGTCCGGAAGTCGGCCACGACGTCCATCGCATCGGTTGCCGATCCGCCGTTGCCCAGGGCGATGAGCCGTCCGCCCGCATCGAGCCGCTCGCGCAGCGCTGCCGCCGCTCTGAGCAGCGTCTCGGAGCCCTCCGTCAGGGTCTGCGTGCGCAGCGCGGTGACCTCCTCGGCCTTCATGAGCATCGACTTGCGCACGTCGTCGAGGATCGCGTCGAGGTCGTGCTCCTGCTGGCCGAGGAACGGATAGAGGAAGCTCGACGCGCCGGTGTCGTGCACCTGCTTCGCCGCGCGGCCCTCGAGCAGCCCGGCGTGATCGAGGAAGATGTGCACGAGCTCCCACAGCAGGTGGTAGAGCGTCTCGGCGATCTCCTGGCGGACGAAGCCGTCCTCGATCGAGCTGAGATCGAACTCCCACTCGGCGCCCGAGTCCTTCGTGAACGCGACCGTCAGGCAGCCGCGATCGCGCGCCGCCGCGAGCGCGGCCAGGATGTCCGGCTCCTTGCCGAACGCCATCGCGATGTCCTCGGCCTCCGCCTCCAGCGCGACCTGTGGCGCGATGTCGCCACCCTCGCCCGCCAGCCCGAGCGCAGGCAGAGCGCGCTTGCCGACGATCACGGGATGGACGAACTCGACCGCCACATGGCGCGCGTCGGAGCGGTCAGCCGGCGACGCGCCGAAGGCAACCAGCCGTCCCTCGCGCGCGAAGCGCTCGGCCATCCGGTGGCACAGCTTGGCGAGCCGCTCGGCCTCGGCTTCGAAGAACTGCGCGTTGGCCTCGCTGCGATCCCGCAGTCGTGCTTGGACCCGCTCGGCGCCGATGTCGGTGGTCCGTCGCACCGGGCGCCTCCCTCACGCCGCGGCGCCCGCCCGCGACGAGACCGAGGTCAGCCATTCACGGAAGGCGTCGACGCCCTCGCCGGTCTTCGCGCTCACGCGCATGACCGTCGCGTTGGGATTGACCTGCAGGATGTTCGCCTCGAGCCGGTCGACGTCGAAGTCGAGGTGCTCGAGCAGGTCGATCTTGTTGATCACGACGAGCTCGCACGAGCGGAACATCAGCGGGTACTTCAGCGGCTTGTCCTCGCCCTCGGTGCACGAGCAGACCATCATCTTGGCGTCCTCGCCGATGCGAAACTCGGCCGGGCAGACGAGGTTGCCGACGTTCTCGACGAGCAGCAGGTCGATGTCGTCCAGCGGCACCGCCGGCAGTGCCGAGCGGATCATGTTCGCGTCGAGGTGGCACTCGCCGCCGAAGCCGTTGTCGGTGTTGAGCTGGACCACCGGGAGGTGCAGGACCGAGATGCGATCGGCGTCGAAGCTGCCGGCGACGTCGCCCTCGAGCACGCCCACGCGCACGCCGGCCTCGGCGAGCCCGTCGAGCGAGCGCTCGAGCAGCGTCGTCTTGCCCGCGCCCGGGGCGCTCATGAGGTTCACCACGGTCACGCCCGCGCGATCGAAGTCGCTGCGGTTGGCGGCCGCGATCGTGTTGTTGGCGTCGAGGGCGTCCTCGACCACCCTCACCTTGGTGCGGTGCATGCGGCGTCCTCCTCGTCCTCAACTTCGATCGACTCGACCATGAATTCCTCGCCCGTCATGACTTCCACGGCCCCCGGGCCGCAATCCCCGCAGATGAAGGCTGGGATCTCGATCTCCCACTCGCGCTTGCAGTTGTTGCAGCGCAGTGCAGCGGGCACGTCGATGATCTCCAGCGTAGCGCCCTCACATACCGTGTCCTTGCCGACGATCGCGAAGTAGAACTCGAGCGTGTCCTTGACGACCTGACGCAGGCGTCCGATGCGCAGCGTGACGTGTCTGACCCTGCGCCCGTCGGCGTGCTTGCGGACCGTCGCGACGATCGCGCTCGACAGATCGAACTCGTGCATGGCCTCGCGCTCGGTTACTGCTTCTCGTCCAACGAAGCGTAGGCCTCGTCGGTGAGCAGCTCGCCAGCCGTCTCGAGCACGAGCGTGACGGCGCGCTCGACGGCCTCCTCAACCACGGGGCTGAGGCCCATGCCCATCTCCTCGATCGTCTGCGGCTCGCAGGCGATGATGACGACCTTGCCCGGCCACGAGCCGGTGATCTTGATGAAGCGCAGGACGGTCTCGGGGTCCATCCCGTGCGGGTTGAGGACCTCGCCGTCCTCGACGGCACCGGCCGCGACCTCGTCCTCGTCGACCTCCATGACGTACAGCGTGCCCGGCTCGCCGCCCTGGCGGCTGATGTCGATCATGAGGATCGCGTCGTAGCCGTACATGGCCTGATAGGCCAGGTCCAGGCCGCCGGTGCCGAAGTCGATGACGGCGACGCCTTCGGGCAGCTCGCGCTGATCGAGGCGACGCGCGACCTCGCTGCCGAAGCCGTCGTCGCGCTGCCAGGCGTTGCCGATGCCCGCGACGAGGACGCGCTTGGGGCGGTCCGACACATCCACCTCCTGGATGTTCAGCGGCGCGTCGGGCGCCGGCGGGCGCCAGTTGTCGACCAGCGGCTCGTTCTGCTCGGCGCTGCGCTTCTCGGGCTCCTCGCTCGTCATGAGATCACCTCGACCTCTTCGGAGAAGAAGAACAGGAAGCGGCCGCTCTCGCCGAGGATCTCCTGCATCGGGTCGTCATCGATGGTGACGCCGATGTGCACGCGCTCGTCCATGCGGATGAAGAGGCGATGGATCGTCGCGGTGCGGCCGTCGAGCATCTTGTCGTAGACGTCCGCGTCGAGCGGCGGGTGGAGGATGACCTTGTCGCCGCGCCTGTACGTGACGCCGTCGACCGTGTACTCGCGCTCGCCCGGCGGGTCCTCGAGCCGCACGCGGCCGTGCAGGTCCATGAGCTGCTGCGGGGTCGTCGCATCGGCGCGCGCGAGCATCTCGCGCACCTTCGGATCCTGCGCGGCGATCTGCTCGCGCTCGGAGTCTGACAGCGCCTGGATGTGCAGAACGAGCGCTTCCTCGATCTCGGTGCCGTCGAAGAAGTCGTTGACGCTCTCCGGTGCGATCTCGGGATGGTCGGGCAGCATGATCGTCGGGCCGAGGATCGCGTCGTCCTCGAGCGTGGCGAGCACCGGCCAGGTGTTGACGTTGCAGCAGCCGGCGACGCCATCGTCGCCGCGCTCCAGCGGCGAGATGAACGTGTGGCCTGCGCTTTGCACGCGCGTCAGCAGGTGCGTGGAGAGCATGCTCTTCAGCAGCGCGTCCTTGCGGTCGGCAGCCGCCTCCTCCTCGGTCAGCGGCGTGACGTTCGTGACGCGCAGCGTGACGCGGCCGTGGCCGTCGGGCAGGCGCTCCACCTCGATCTCCGCGCGGCCCTCGAGCTCGTCGAACTCGAACGTGACGACCGACGGCGCGGCGCCGAGCTGCACGCGCCGCTCGACGGCCTTGTGCTTGTCGCCGGACGGCTGCAGGAAGCGCACCTCGCCGGTGACGAGCGCATCGGCGTCGGTGACGACGCACTGCAGCTGCATGCGATCGAACGCGTGCGTCTGGCGGTCCGCGTAGTCCGTCGGATAGACGATGCCGAACGGGGTCGGCGTGGCGTTCTTCGTGGCGCCGGGCGTGTACGGGTACAGCGCGTAGCCCTCGAACAGCAGCGAATCGACCAGCCGGTCGAGATGCGGCTTGCTCGACGTCGCGCTGACGTTGGCCCAGTTCTGCGGATCGATCTGCGGGATCTCGGTCCCGGTCGGCTCGGGGCTCATCCGAAGGCCCCCTCTTCCTCGGTCGGCGCACGCTCGATGAGATCGAGCACGCAGGCGTCAAGGGTGTGCAGCCCGCGGGCGCGCTTGTACTTCTTCAGCGCGTCGAGCGTGTCGTTGTGCAGCGCCGCGAAGCCCGACTCGCCGTGGTGGTGTGAGATCATGTTCTTCCAGATCGATACCGGCATGCGGTACTCGGCCTTCGTGGTCCACGGCAGGTGGACCACCTGGACCTGGCGGTTGGGCGCGGCGTACAGGACGCGGCCGGTGAAGTGGAAGGACAGCGGCACCTCGCCATCGGGCAGCGCGGCTATGTAGCGCGATGCCACGACCTCGAGGTCGGCCGTGCACGGGACCTCCATGCCGAACGTGATCGCGCCGTTGAAGGAGTGCACGAGCGACGTCGCGTGCGTCCAGAGGAAGCTGCGCGTCGTCGAGGGCCAGCGCTCCGGCGCCCCGAACAGCTCGAAGAGGTCCTCCTTCGTTTCGGCGTCGTAGTCGCGGCGCGCGGGATCGAAGTTGATCTGTGCGGTCAGCGTGATCGCGTAGATGTCGCGTCCGCTCGGCTCGGATGCGCCGAGCTCAAAGCGCAGCGTCGGCTGCGCGGCGAACGGCTCGTGCGCGGCACCGAGCACTTCGAAGGTCATCTCCGGCCCGTAATCGCGGGCCGGCGGGGTCTCCGGGGTTTCAGCCTCAGTCATCAACTCTCGCTTTGTGACGAACGTATTCAAAGAACTTGGGCACCGAGTTCTCGATCGCCGAGCCGCCCGAGATGCCTTCCCAGGTC
>JALZJA010000480.1 GCA_030860005.1 Actinomycetota bacterium | reverse complement strand
GTGCACGCCGTCGGCATCGAGGCCAAGCGGATGCTCGGCCGCACGCCGGGCACGATACAGGCGATCCGGCCGCTCAAGGACGGCGTCATCGCCGACTTCGACGTCACGGAGGAGATGCTGCGCCACTTCATCCAGAAGGTGCACCAGAACCGCTGGGCGCATCCGCGCGTCGTGATCTGCGTGCCCTCCGGGGTGACCGGGGTGGAGAAGCGCGCGGTGGAGGAGGCCTGCCTTTCGGCGGGCGCCCGCCAGGCGTACCTCATCGAGGAGCCGATGGCCGCCGCGATCGGCGCCGGCCTTCCGGTCGGCGAGCCGACCGGGTCGATGGTCGTCGACATCGGCGGCGGCACGAGCGAGGTCGCGGTGATCTCGCTCGGCGGCATTGTCGTCAGCCAGTCGATCCGGATCGGCGGCGACGAGCTCGACGAGGCGATCATCAACTACGCCAAACGCGAGTACAAGCTGCTCATCGGCCAGCAGACGGCCGAGGAGGTCAAGCTCGAGATCGGCTCGGCGCACCCGATGGCCGAGGAGGTGCAGGCGGAGATCCGCGGGCGCGACATGGTCTCCGGCCTGCCCAAGACCGTGGTCCTGACGAGCGAGGAGATCCGCCAGGCGCTCGAGGAGCCGCTGGCACAGATCGTCGACGCGGTCAAGGAGACGCTCGACCGCACCCCGCCCGAGCTGTCGTCGGACATCATGGACCGCGGGATCATGCTCGCGGGCGGGGGCTCGCTGCTGCAGGGTCTCGACGAGCGCCTGCGCGAGGAGACGCAGATGCCCTGTCACCTGGCCGAGTCGCCGCTGACCTGCGTGGCGGTCGGCTCCGGCCGTTCGCTTGAGGAGTTCGAGGTCATCCACCGCACGAACCAGAACTCGAAGAATCGCCGCCGGCGCTACTAGAGCCACCTAACTTGAGGTCTACCGCCACGTGTACGACAAGACGGTCCGCCGGCGACGAGCAGTCCTCGGACTCCTCGTCGCCTGCTCCCTGATCCTGCTCACCGCGTATTTCGGTGAATCCGGCGGCGGCGCGCTACACGGCGTCCAGCGCGGCACGAGCGAGATCCTCAACCCGATCCAGGAGGGCGCGAGCCGAGCGCTGAAGCCGGTGCGCGACCTGTTCGGCTGGTTCGGCGACACGCTGTCGGCCAAGGGCGATCTGAAGGACGCGCGCGCCGACCGCGACCGCTACCGCACGAACGCGCTCGAGCTCGAGCGCCTCAAGCGCGACAACACGCGCCTCAGCGACCTGCTCGAGCTCGACGGCGCGCTCGGATTGAAGGACTACGGGCCGACGACCGGCCGCGTCATCGCCCAGTCGCCGACGGTCTGGTACGCGACGATCCGCATCAACAAGGGTTCAAGCGACGGCGTGCGCAAGGACCAGCCGGTCATCAACGAGCAGGCGCTCATCGGGAAGGTCACCGAGGTCTTCAGCGGCTCGGCGCAGGTGACGCTCATCACCGACACGACGTCGAACGTCTCGGCGCTCGCGGGGCAGCGCGGGATCTTCGGCATGGTCTCGCCGGCGAGTGCCGGCAACCCGAACGACCTCGTCATGCAGTTCGTCCCGGCGCGCTCACGCCTGGACCCCGGCGACCGCGTGGTCACGCGCGGCACCGGCTCGGAGACCGACAAGCCGTCGCTGTTTCCGCCGGGCCTTCCGATCGGTGAGATCACGCGCGTGGACAACGCCGGCACCGATACGCAGGAGGTGCACCTGCGCCCGTACGCGAACATGCGCAGCCTCGAGTTCGTGCAGGTCCTGACGCGCCCGGCGGGTCCCGGACGGGCCCCGCAGGCAGAACCGGGGGGCTCGCCCGGGTGATCGCGTTCACGCCCGCGCTGCTCGCTCGCCTGGCTGCGCTCATCGTCGCCGGCCTCGTCGTCCAGACGGCGGCGGTCTCGCAGCTCCCGATCGCCGGGGCGAACGCCGACCTCGCGCCGCTGCTCGTGATGTCCGTCGGCCTCTTGTGCGGCTCGCTGGCGGGCGGCAGCTTCGGCTTCGGCGTCGGGCTGTTCGTCGACAACGCGTTGCTGCAGACGCTCGGTGTCTCGTCGCTCGTGCTGCTCGCGGTCGGTTACGGCGCCGGGCGCATCCGCGAGGCGCGCGACCCCGAGGGCACGGTCGTCCCGCTGGCCGTCGGCGCCGCGGCAACCCTGCTGTTCAGCGTCGGCTTCGCGCTCATGCACTTCCTGCTCGGCGTCGACGCGCCGGTGAGCTGGGCGCTCGTGCGCGACACGCTCACGACGCTCGTCATCAACACGCTGCTCGCGCTACCGCTGTACGCGCTCGTACGCCGCTGGCTGCTGCCGAGCCTGCCCCACGACCCGCGGCGCCGGCGCCGCCGCGCGTACACGACCGGCGGCCTGTCGCCGCTCTCGCGCTCATGATGATCGAGCCCTCGGGCGACCGCCGCGCACCGATCACGCCGCAGCTCGCGCTGCGCATCGCCGTCTTCGGCGCGGTCGCGTTCGCGCTCTTTGCGATTGTCTTCTTCCGCCTGTGGTACCTGCAGGTGCTCTCGGGCGACCAGTACCTGGCCGAGGCGAACAACAACCGCTTCCGCGAGCTGCGCATCCCGGCTCCGCGCGGCGACATCGTCGACCGCAGCGGCACCGTCATCGTGCAGAACAAGCGCGCGATCGTCGTGCAGCTCGACCCGTCCAAGCTGCCCAAAGAGGAGCGCGAGATGGCCGCCAGATGGGGCCAGGACATCGGCAGGCGCGCGGCGAAGCCGAAGGGCCGTCGCGGACCGAAGGTGCAGATCCCGCCGATCCCGACGAGCGAGCTGCGCGCCCGCTACGCGCGCCTGGCCAGGGTGATCCACAGCTCCCCCGTCGCGATCCATCGCCAGGTCGTGCGGTCATTGACGCTTGTGCCCTATTCGGCCGTGCGCGTGAAGACCGACGTGCCCACATCGGTGCTGAGCTACGTCCTCGAGCGCGCCGAGCGCTTCCCCGGCGTCACGGTCGAGGAGACCTATTTGCGCGAGTACCCGCGGGGGACGCTGGCCGCCCAGATGCTCGGCACCGTGGGCGAGGTCAGCCCCGATGAGCTCAAGGAGAGCCGCTTCCGCGGTGTCAAGCAGGGAACGATCGTCGGCAAGGAGGGTCTCGAGCGCGCCTACGATCGGTACCTGCGCGGACGTGACGGCATCCAGCGCGTGCAGGTCGATGCCTCCGGGCGCCCGATCCCCAACGACCGCCTGCGCGACACCGACCCCGTGGGCGGCCAGCGGCTGCGCACGTCGCTCGACCTCGAGGTCACGCGCACCGGCCAGCGCCTCCTCGGCTCCACGGGCAAGCCCGGCACGTTCGTCGCGATGGACCCATCCAACGGCGAGATCATCGGCATGGCCTCGAGCCCGAGCTTCGATCCGACGCTGCTGACCAAGCCGATCACGCAGCAGCGCTACGACACGCTGTTCAGCGAGGACGCCGGCTCGCCGCGCGTCAACCGTGCGGTCTCGGGCCTCTATCCCACCGGCTCGGTGTTCAAGCCGATCACCGCGCTTGCCGCGCTGCAGAGCGGGGCGGTGAGCGAGGGCGAGGCGATCCCCGATCCGGGTTGCATCCAAATCGGCGACCGCCCGTTCTGCAACGCCCGCGAGATCGCGAACGGACCTGTGGACATGCGCAAGGCGCTGGCCGTCTCGTCGGACGTCTACTTCTACCGGATGGGCCAGCGCCTCTTCCCGATGCCCAAGCAGGCCCTCCAGACGTGGGCACGCAAGCTCGGCGTCGGTCGCAAGACCCGCATCGACCTGTCGGGCGAGCGCGCGGGGCTGATCCCCGACCGCAAGTGGCGCGAGCGGCTCAACAAGCTCGAGCGCAAGTGCCGCCCCGGCAACGGCGGCGTGCCCTGCTACGTGCTCGACTACCGTGGCTACAACCTCGGCGACAACGTCAACCTCGCCGTCGGGCAGGGCGAGTTGCAGTCAAACCCGTTGCAGATGGCGATCGCCTATGCCGCCATCGCCAACGGCGGCAAGGTCGTCAGGCCGCATCTGGGACTCGAGATCGAGGACGATCAGGGTCGGCTGATCCAGCGCATCAAGCGCGAAACGGCGCGGCGCGTGACGATCGACGGCGCCCACCGCGCGGCGATCATGGATGGCCTGCGCATGGCCGCACAGGATCCGGGCGGGACCTCGACCCCGGTGTTCGCAGGCTGGAACCACGACGCCTTCCCGGTCTATGGCAAGACCGGCACGGCCGAGCGCCAACCGAAGGCCGACCAGTCGTGGTACATCGCCTACGTCCCCGATGCCAAGCGGCCGATCGTCGTCGCCGTGACGGTCGAGGAGGGCGGCTTCGGCGCGGCCACCGCGGCGCCGATCGCCTGCAAGATCCTCGCGCGGTACTACGGCCAGAAGAGCAACTGCGCCCCCGGGGATTCGCCTACGCGCTGATGAACGAGCACGGTCACAGCCGCCTCGGCGCCGGCCTGCGCCTCCCGTTCGACCCGCTGCTGGCGCTCGCCGGTATCGGCCTCATCGTCGCCTCGCTCGTGACGCTGCACGCCGCGACGCGCAACGACGTGCCGGGCGATCCCAATCACTACGTCCAGCGCCAGGGCGTCTTCTTCGCGATCGGAATCCTGCTCGCGGTGCTGCTGAGCCGGATCGACTACTCGCGCCTGCGTGAGCTGAAGTACGGGCTCTACGGGCTGATGCTGGCGGGGATCCTGCTCGTCGCGGCGTTCGGCGGCGTCACGCGCGGATCACGCCGGGCGCTCCAGCTGCCGTTCTTCGAGATCCAGGCCTCGGAGCTCGGCAAGGTGCTGCTCATCGCGGCGCTCGCGGCGTTCGCGGTCGATCGGGCGCGGCGCCTGGGCGACCGCGACACGACCGCGCGCCTCGTTCTCGTGGCGATGGTGCCGGCGGTCTTCGTCATGGCCTCCGATCTCGGCTCGGGCCTCGTCTACCTCGCGATCCTCTTCTCCGTGCTGTTCGTCGCGGGCGTGAGCTGGCGGCACTTCGCCGGCCTCATCGGCCTCGGCACGCTGTCGGTCGCGCTCGTGCTCGCGGCGGCGCCGGCGCTCGGCGTCACGTTGCTCAAGCCCGAGCAGACCGAGCGCCTGACATCGTTCCTGTATCCGTCCGACGACCCCGGCGATGCGGGCTACCAGCAGAACCAGTCACGCATCGCCATCGGTGCCGGCCAGAAGACCGGGCGTCAGGAGCAGGCCACGCAAGCTACCCTGAACTTCCTGCCCGAGGAACGCACAGACTTCATTTTTGCCGTGATCGGCGAGCGCTGGGGATTTGCCGGCGCCGCCCTCGTGCTATCGCTGTACGCGCTGCTCGTCTGGCGCGCCTTACGGATCCTCACCATGGCGAAGAACCTCTACGGCGCGCTCATCGCCGGGGGCATCGTCGCCATGATCCTGTTCCAGGTCTTCATCAACGTCGGCATGAACGTGGGGATCATGCCCATCACCGGCATCCCACTGCCGCTCCTCTCTTACGGCGGCAGCTCGGTGATCGCCACCCTCTTGGCCATCGGCCTCCTGCAGTCGATCTACGCCCAAGGGCGCGTCGCGGCTGCCACGAAGGGCCGAGGCCTCTCGTTCTAGCCAAAGGACTCTTTTCCACATGCGCAAGCAATTGCTGGTCAGCGTCGATCGTGGGGAGACCCGCGTCGCGCTGCTGGAGGCGACCGGGCAACCCGGCGCCGCCAAGAAAACGTCATCCACGCGCACGAAGAAGGACCCCGCGGAGGGCTATCGCGTCGCCGAGCTGTACTTCGAACGCCGCGGCCAGCGCTCGATCGTCGGCAACATCTACAAGGGCAAGATCGACAACGTCCTCGCAGGCCTGGAGGCCGCGTTCGTCGACATCGGCCTGGACAAGAACGGCTTCCTGCACGTCGACGAGATCGTCATCCCGGGCGTCGACGTCGGCCGCCGCGGGCGCGGCAAGGAGGGCGCAAGCAAGATCACCGAGCTCATCAAGCCCGGCCAGGAGATCGTCGTGCAGGTCGTCAAGGATCCGCTGAAGAGCAAGGGCGCGCGGCTGACGATGGAGCTCACGGTCGCGGGCCGCTACATGGTCTACGCGCCGATGGGCGAAGGGGTCGGCGTATCGCGGCGCCTGGAGGACAAGGAGCGCGAGCGTCTGCGTAAGGAGACCAAGGGCCTGGACCTGCGCGGCGGCGGGGCGATCATCCGCACGGCTGCCAGCGGCGCCAAGCGCGAGGACTTCGAACGCGAGCTGCAGTACCTCTTCAAGCTGCACGACGTGCTGGGCAAGCGCGTCGCGGAGACGCCGGCGCCGGGACTCGTCTTTCAGGAGGCCGACCTCTCCGTGCGCGTCGTGCGCGACATCTTCTCCGAGCACTTCGAGCGCGCGATCGTCGACGATCCCAAGCAGCGTCAGCGCCTCGCCTCGTTCTTTCACCGGACCGCGCCGGAGCTCGTGGAGCGCGTCGAGCTCTACGAGGACAAGACGCCGCTGTTCGAGGCCTACGGGATCGAGAAGGTCATCGACGGGCTCATGACGCGCCGCGTGGACCTGCCGTCGGGCGGCTACCTCATCATCGACTACGCCGAGGCGCTGACCGTCATCGACGTGAACTCCGGCTCGTTCATCGGCCGCGGCAAGGGCGCGCGGCTGGAGGACACGATCACGACGACGAACCTCGAGGCCGCCGAGGAGGTCGTCAACCAGCTGCGGCTGCGCGACATCGGCGGGATCATCGTCATCGACTTCATCGACATGTCCCGCGCGCGCAACCGCGACGCCGTCCTCAAGACGCTGCGCAGGACGCTCGACGAGGACCGCACGAAGACGTTCACGGCCGAGATCTCGAAGCTGGGCCTGGTCGAGATGACGCGCCAGAACGTGACCGAGGGCGTGCGCGAGATCATCTCGCGACCGTGCCCGACGTGTGACGGCGACGGCGTGATCAAGTCCGAGGAGACGATCGCGATCGAGTTCGAGCGCCGCCTGCGCGCGCTGACGAAGAAGGCGCCGAAGAAGCACGAGGCCTTCCTCGTGCACATGAACCCGCGCGTCAGCGGCCAGTTCACCGGCAACGGCAAGCGCATGCTGCACGCGCTCGAGGAACAGACCGGCCGGCGCTTTCACTTCCAGGGCACCGAGGGCCTGCCGCTCGACCACTTCGAGATCATCATGGAGGGCTCGCGCGACGAGGTGCAGGAGCGCGCCGTGCCCTTCCGTGACGGCGACGAGGTGCTCGTCGACATCGTCGAGCCGCACATGTACGCCGTCGACGACGCCGTCGCGAAGATCGACGGCTACATCATCTCCGTGACCGGCGGCGGACGGTTCGTCGGCAACAAGCGCCTCGTGCGCATCGAGCAGGCCGGACGCACGTCGGCGACGGCGACGCTCATCGACGACGGCGAGCCGGCGGAGGCGCCGGAGACCCCCACCGAAGGCGATGACGTAGAATCGACACCTCGGCGCCGCGGCCGCAGAGGCGGACGGCGCCGTTCTCGCGCCACGGCAGACACGGGCGCATCATCCTCGTCAGACAGCTGAGAACCATGGCCTACGCAATCGTCAAGACCGGCGGCAAGCAGTACCGCGTCGAGCAGGGGCAGACCCTGCTCGTCGAGCGCCTGCCCGACGAACAGGGGGCAACCGTCGCGCTCCAGCCGCTCCTGTTTCGCTCGACCGACACGATCTTCGACGCCGACGGCCTGACGAAGGTCTCCGTCAAGGCCAGGATCGTCGCTCACGAGCGCGGCGAGAAGCTGCGCGTCTTCAAGTTCAAGCCCAAGCGCGGATACAAGCGCACCGCCGGGCACCGGCAGGAGCTCACGCGGTTGGAGATCACCGAGGTGAAGGGCTAATGGCTCACAAGAAGGGGCTCGGCTCCTCACGCAACGGCCGCGACTCAAACGCCCAGCGCCTGGGCGTCAAGACGTTCGCGGGCCAGAAGGTCACCGGCGGCGAGATCATCGTCCGCCAGCGCGGCACCCGCTTTCGCCCCGGCGACGGCGTCGGCATCGGCAAGGACGACACGCTCTACGCCCGCTCACCCGGCACCCTCGTCTTCTCGACCGTGCGCGGTAAGCGCGTCGTGTCGGTCGCGCCTGATGGCGAGACGGCGTAGCCGCATTCGCAATCAGCCCGACGCCGCCTAGCCCGTTGTCGCCGCGGGACGTCGCCCGCCTGATCGCCGCCGGGCGCATCGCGATCGGCGCGGCGCTCATGGTCGCCCCGCGGCTGTCGACGCGGCTGTGGCTCGGCGAGGACGCCGACCGTCCCGGGACCCAGGTCGTCGCCCGCGCGATGGGCGTCCGCGACGTCGTCACCGGCGCCATCGCGCTGCACACGCTCGGTCGTCCCGACGTCGGCGCGCGCTGGCAGCGCACGCTCGCGGGGGTCGATGCCGTCGATCTCGCCGCCACCCTGGCCGCGCGGCGCGAGCTGCCGCGCTCGGGCGTGGCGCTCGTCGTCGCGATGGCGAGCTTCGGCGTGGCGGGTCAGCTGTGGGCGGCGCAGGGGCTCGCGGAGGACGCGACCGAGTCGCTGCCCGCAGCGCCAGCCTGACCAGCGATTGCGCTCAGGACCCCTGGCTCACCGGCCGCAGCAGGATCTCGTTGACGTCGACGTGCGGCGGCTGGGTGACCGCGAACAGCACCGTGCGGGCGATGTCGTCGGGTTCGAGCGCGTTCGACACCGGGTTGTCGAAGAACGGCGTGTCGACCATGCCGGGCTCGATCGAGGTGACGCGCACGCCGGACTCGCTGAGATCCTGGCGCGCGGCCTCGGCCATCGCCGTGACGGCGTGCTTCGTCGCGCTGTAGAGCGAGCCTGAGAGCGCGCGGCGGCCGGCGACCGAGCTCGTCAGCAGGAGGTGGCCGGCGCTGTCCTTCAGCGCCGGGATCGTCGCGCGGATCGTGAACGCGGCGCCCAGCACGTTCGTCAGGACCATGTCGCGCCAGTGCTCGGGGGATTCCTCGAGGAAGCCGCGCCTGGCGCCGAAGCCGGCGTTTGCGAAGGCGACGTCGAGGCGGCCGAAGGCGTCGAGCGTCGCGGCGACCATCGCCTCCTGCTGGGCGAAGTCGGTCACGTCGCACGTGACGGCGACTGCGCGGCCGTCCCCGCCGAGCTCCTCGGCGAGTGCCTCGAGCTTGTCCGTCGAGCGGGCCGCGAGCGCGACCCGGTAGCCCGCGTCGGCCGCGTGGCGCGCGGTCGCCGCGCCGATCCCGCTTGATGCTCCGGTGATGAGGAATACGGGGTCGGCCATGGCGTTCTCCTAAGGTCGAGGGTCAGCAATGCTCTACGACAAGGCTCGCATCTACGTGCAGGCAGGCGGCGGGGGCGACGGCTGCCTGAGCTTCCGGCGCGAGGCGCACGTGCCGCACGGCGGTCCCGACGGCGGCGACGGCGGGCACGGCGGCGACGTCGTGCTGCGGTGCGACGACTCGCTGCGCGACCTGCAGTCGTTCAAGCGCCAGGCGCACTACAAGGCCAAGCGGGCCGCGCACGGCGAGGGGGGCCTGCGACACGGCGCCGATGGGCCGCAGCTCGAGATCCGCGTCCCTCCCGGAACGCAGGTCGCCTCCTGGGACGGCAGCACGCACGACCTGCTCGTACCCAGCCAGCGGGCCGTCGTAGCCCGCGGCGGGGCCGGTGGGCGCGGCAACAAGCGCTTCGCGTCGTCGACGCGCCAGGCGCCGCGCCTGGCCGAGCGCGGGTTGCCCGGCGAGGACGGCTGGATCGACCTGCGCCTCAAGCTGCTCGCCGACGTCGGCCTCGTCGGCGTGCCCAACGCAGGCAAGTCGTCGCTGCTTGCGCGCATGACGCGCGCCGTGCCGAAGGTCGCCGCGTATCCGTTCACGACGCTCGAGCCGGTGCTCGGCACGATCGACAGCGCCGAGCGCCAGCTCGTCATCGCCGACATCCCCGGCCTCATCGAGGGCGCCAGCGAGGGCGCCGGGCTCGGCCACGACTTCCTTGCCCACGTCGAGCGCACGCGCCTGCTCGTGCACGTCCTCGACCTGGCACCGATCGATGGCTCAGATCCAGTCGACAACCACGCGACGATCGAGGCCGAGCTGCGCGCGCACGATCCGCGCCTGGCGAGCCTCGAGCGCATCCTGGCGCTGTCGAAGGCCGACCTCGTGCCGGCCAAGGACGCCGAGCGCGCCGCGGCCGCCTGGCGCGAGCGCCTCGGCGACGAGGTGCCGGTGGCGCTGACGTCGAGCGCGACCGGCGAGGGGCTCGATGCGCTCGCCGCCGAGCTGCTGCGGCGCGTGCCGCTCGAGGCGCCCGCGGAGCGTCCCGAGCCGCTCGACCTCCCGCTCGCCGAGCACCGCGTCTTCCGGCCCGCCGCCGGCAAGGCCTTCAGGGTGCAGTGCACGGGGGAGGGCGCCTACCGCGTCGACGGCGAGGGCGTCACGCGGCTGCTGTCGCGCCATGACCTCGACAACGACGAGGCGCTCGCCCACGTCGAGGGTCGCCTGCGTCGCATGGGCGTCATTGGCGCGCTCGAGGCGCAGGGATTTCAGCCCGGCGACGACGTCGAGATCGCCGGCGTCCTGTTCGAGCTGCATCCGGGGTGAAGATCCGCGCTCTCAGAGGTGGCGCGACATCGCGCCGCAAGTCTGAGTAGCGTTCGCGCCCGATGGGGCTCCGACGACTGCTACTCGCCGCCGTGCTGCTCGCCGGCCTGTGCTGGCCCGCCGCCGCACCGGCCTCGGTGGACCAGGAATCGATCATGATGGACGACGACCAGCTGCTGTACCGGGGCGATCACCGGCGCGCGCAGACACTCGTCCGCATGAAGCAGCTCGGCGTCGATTCGGTGCGCGTCACCGTCCTGTGGCAGTACGTGGCCAAGGGCGCGAACCTGTCCAATGCGGAGATCAAGAGGCTGAAGTCGTCCGCTGCGCGCACGAAGGCGCGTCAGCAGCGCCGGAAGTTCGATCCCGACGACCCGCGCACCTATCCGCGGCGCAACTGGGACACGTACGACAACCTCGTCAAGGAGGCCGCGAAGTTGAAGATGCCCGTGCTCTTCACGGTTACTGGCCCCGGTCCCAGCTTCGGGCACCGCAAGGCGCCGAAGAGCCAGCGGCTGAACTTCTACAGCTTCAAGCCCTACCCGAGCCGCTTCCGAGAGTTCGTCAAAGCGGTCGGCCGGCGCTACTCGGGCACCTACAAGGACGAGAACGCGATCAAGCAGCCGCTTCCGCGCGTCTCGCGGTGGTCGCTGTGGAACGAGCCCAACCAGCCCGGCTGGCTGTCGCCGCAGTGGGAGAAGCGCGACGGCCAGCTCGTTCCCGCCTCACCGGCGCTGTACCGCGGGCTGCACAAGGCCGGCGTCGATGCGCTCACCAGCACCGGGCACGGCGGCGACACGCTCCTGCTCGGTGAGACCGCGCCGCTCGGCTCGAGCAAGCGCGGGCCCCGCAACGCGATCCGCCCGGTCACGTTCCTGCGCGAGCTCGTCTGTCTGAACGCCACGGGTGCGTCCTACACCGGCGCCGATGCCGCGCGCCGCAACTGCGGTGACTTCGCCACGGGTCCGCTGAAGGCCACCGCCTTCGCCCACCATGCGTATACGAAGAAGCGCGCGCCCTCGTCGCCGGTCGGCAACGCGGATGAGCTGACGATGGCGAACCTCACGACGTGGGGGCCGTTGCTCGACAAGCTTGCGGCGCAATCGGCCGGCAAGCTCCCGAGTGGGCTGCCGATCCTCGTCACGGAGTTCGGCTACGAGAGCAACCCGCCGGATCCGCGCAACGGCATCCCGTTGCTCAAGCAGGCCGAGTACAACCAGCTCGGCGACTTCCTCGCCTACAACAACCCGCGGGTGAAGGGCATCGCGCAGTTCCAGCTGCGAGATGCGTCCCCACAGAAGAAGTACAAGAAGAGCTCGCGCAGGTACTGGCTGACGTACCAGTCGGGCCTGTTCACGAGCCGCGACAAGCCCAAGCTCGCGGCGCACGCGTACCTGCTGCCGTTCGTCGTCTTCCCGAAGGGCCCGAACCTGCTCGGGTTCTGGGGCCAGCTGCGGTTCCGACCCAACGCGATGGCGGATGTCGCCGTCATCCAGTGGCGACCCAACCCGCAGGCGGGCTGGCAGCAGCTCGCCGCACTCCCGACCTCCCCCCTCGGATTCTTCACGACGTCGGCCGCGCCGCCGGCGCCGAACGCCGAGTACCGCGCGGTGTACGTCACCCCCGGCACCGGCAAGATCTACGCCGCGTCGCTGGCGACCAAGCCGTAGATCTAAGCTCGCGGGCAGTGGCCCGGTACGTCATCAAGCTTGGATCGAGCATCGTCGCCGAGAGCTCCGGCGAGCTGCGCGCCGATGTGCTCCAGCGCATCTGCTCCGAGGCCGCCGCGCGGCACGGCGCCGGCGACGACGTCGTCCTCGTGACGAGCGGAGCGATCGCGCGCGGCATCCGCGTCATGGACCTGCCGGTCCGGCCACGCGCCATCGAGGACCTCCAGGCGGCGAGCGCCGTCGGCCAGGGCAAGCTCTACCGCGTCTACGACGAGCTCCTGCGCGAGCGCGGGGTGACGAGCGCCCAGATCCTCCTGACGTTCTTCGACATGAGCGCCCGCGCGCACTACCTCAATGCGCGCCAGACGCTGCGCAAGCTGCTCGAGTGGCGCGTGCTGCCGGTCATCAACGAGAACGACACGACGACGACCGACGAGATCTCCTTCGGCGACAACGACTTCCTGGCGGCGCAGGTGGCGATGCTCATCGGCGCCGACCTGCTCGTGCTGCTGACCGACGTCGACGGGCTGTTCACCGCGAGCCCGCGGCTCGATCCCCACGCCGAGCTCGTCCCCGAGGTCACGGACTTCGAGTCGCTCGTCGAGCTGCAGATCGGCCACGCAACGTCGCCGCTCGGCTCGGGCGGGATGCGCTCGAAGGTCGTCGCGGCCGAGATGGCCACCGCCGGCGGCGTGCGCACGGTCATCTGCAGCGGCCTGCGCGAGGGGGCGCTCACGGCCGCGCTCGACGGCGAGGCCGAGGGCACGCTGTTCGCCGCTCGCGAGGAGCGCTACTCGTCGTTCAAGCTGTGGCTGAAGTACGCCAAGCCGTCGCACGGCACGATCGTGGTCGACGCCGGCGC
>JALZJA010000478.1 GCA_030860005.1 Actinomycetota bacterium | reverse complement strand
GCAGACGCGCGGCATCGCGCTCGGCCTGAACACCGTCGGGCTCATCAACATCCAGTACGCGGTCACGCTCGACGGGCGCCTCTACGTCATCGAGGCCAACCCGCGAGCGTCGCGGACGATCCCGTTCGTCTCCAAGGCGATCGGCGTGCCGCTGGCGAAGATGGCCTGCCGGCTGATGCTCGGCGAGCGACTCGAGGACCTGTCGCTGCCCTCCGAGGCGATGCCGACCGACCACGTCTCGGTCAAGGAGGCAGTGCTGCCATTCGACCGCTTCGCCGGTTCTGACGCCCTGCTCGGCCCCGAGATGCGCTCCACGGGCGAGGTCATGGGCGTGGCGCGCGACTTCCCGACGGCGTTCGCCAAGGCGCAGTCCGCCGCCGGCGCGCAGCTTCCGCGGGCCGGCACGGTCTTCATCACCGTGACCGACGGCGACAAGCCGGGCGCCTCTGCGATCGCGTCGCGGTTGCAGGATCTCGGCTTCCGAATCGTCGCGACGGCCGGCACGGCGCAGGCCGTACGCGGGATGGGCACACGGGTGGACGCCGTGCTGGAGAAGGTCGGCGAGGGGTCGCCGAACGTCGTGGACTGGATCGAGGCCGGCGAGATCCAGCTCGTCATCAACACGCCGACGGGCTCGGGTGCGCGCGCCGATGGCTGGGAGATCCGCCGCGCCGCGGTCGCAGCCGGGATACCCTGCATCACGACGCTGTCGGGCGCGCACGCGGCCGTACGCGCGATCGATGCCGCGCGCCACGGCGAGCCGAGCGTGCTGTCGCTGCAGGAGATCCACCGCGACAGGTCGAGGGTCGGATGAGGACCCGCAGGGGCTGAAATCCCTGCAAATTGCGGATTCACCTTCGACCAGTGTGAACATGTATGAAGCTCAGGTCGAGGTCGATGTGAATTCGTTGGATTCGGCCTGATTCGTCTTGCAGCGCGGTGGTGAATATGTAGTATCGGCGCGGTCCGATGCCGCCGGCCACGAACACCGTCACCGAGCAATCCGCGGCGCCCGAGCGTTCCCTGACCCAACGTCTCGACGCGCTGCAGCGAGCCAATGAGGTCCGCACCCGGCGCGCAAAGCTCAAGAAGGACCTCAAGGGCGGGCGCGCATCGATCCACGCGCTGCTGCAGGATCCGCCGGACTACGTCAAGACCGCCAAGGTCGTGGACATGCTGCTCGCCGTGCCGAAATACGGGCGCGTGAAGGCGGGCAAGGTCCTCCAGCAGTGCCGCATCTCGCCGAGCAAGACGATCGGCGGGCTGTCCGAGCGCCAGCGCGCCGAGCTCGTCTCGCTGCTGCGTCGCTAGACCCCACGCCGTGGGGCGCGCGGTCGTCATCACGGGGCCGTCGGGCGTCGGCAAGGGCACGCTGATCCGCTCGCTGCGCCAGCGCATGCCCGACCTCGAGCTGTCGATCTCGGCGACGACGCGCCGGCCGCGGGCGGGGGAGACGCAGGGCGTCGACTATCACTTCCTGTCGCCCGAGCGGTTCGCACGCCACGTTGCCGACGGCGACTTCCTCGAGCACGCCGACTACGCCGGCGCGCGCTACGGCACGCTGCGCTCGGAGCTCGAGACGCGCATGGCGGCGGGCCTGCCGGTCGTGCTCGAGATCGAGGTCCAGGGCGCGCGCCAGGTGCGCAAGACGATGCCCGAGGCGATGCAGGTCTTCATCGCGCCGCCATCGGTCGACGCGCTGCGCGCGCGCCTCATCGGCCGCGGCACCGACGATGCCGAGCAGATCGAGAAGCGCCTGCGCACCGCCGATGCCGAGCTCGCGGCCCAGGAGGAGTTCGCGAAGGTCGTCGTCAACGACCGGCTGGAGGATGCAGTCGACGAGCTGGTGGCCGTGGTGCGCGAGGCGACTGAGCGTGCGTAGCGCGGCAGTGGTAGCGCGAGCTGCTCATGCGAATCCGAACACCGCGCGTACGGGGGGCGCCTGCACGCGCTCTCCTGAGGAGCTCCGACGGCGACCGCTACCCTGTAGCCCATGATCTCCCCTCGCATCGACCGCCTCCTCGAGAACGTCGACTCCAACTACGCCTCCGTTCTCGTCGCGGCCAAGCGCGCGCGCCAGATCAACTCCTACTATCACAACCTCGGAGAGGGAACATTCGACGAGTTCCCGCCGCCGATGGTCGACACCGGTTCGAAGAACTACCTGACGATCGCGCTCGAGGAAGTCGCCGCGGGCAAGATCAAGTACCAGTACCGGTAGCAGTGGACAGCCATGCGGATCCTGCTCGGCGTCAGTGGTGGGATCGCCGCATATAAGGCGCTCGAGCTCGTGCGCCTCGCGACCGGGGCCGGGCACGCGGTCCGCGCGATCCAGACGCCGGCCAGCATGCGCTTCGTCGGTGCCGCCTCGTTTGCGGCGCTGACCGGCGCGCCGGTCCTGTCGGATGAGTTCGAGCGCGACCCCGCGCGCGGCGCGTTTCCCGATCAGGCGCCATCCGATCACGACCCGCTGAGCCACCTCGAGCTCGTCCGCAACGCGGACGTCCTCGTCATCGCGCCGGCCTCGGCGAACACGATCGCCAAGCTCGCGCACGGTCTCGCCGACAACCTGCTCACGAGCGCCGCGCTGGCGGCAACGTGCCCGCTGCTCGTCGCGCCGGCGATGAACAACCACATGTGGGCCAGCGCGGCGACGCAGGCGAACGTTGCGACGCTGGGCGCGCGCGGCGTCACCGTGCTCGAGCCGGACGCCGGTCGGCTTGCCTCCAAGGACGAATGGGGCGCCGGTCGCCTGCCCGAGCCGACCGCGCTGCTGGCGGCGATCGAGGCGCTCGTCCCCGCCGCCGAGCGCCATCTCGTCGGCGTGCACGTGCTCGTCACCGCCGGCGGCACCCGCGAGCCGATCGACGCCGTGCGCTTCCTCGGCAACCGCTCATCGGGCCGGATGGGCTTCGCGCTGGCCGACGAGGCCGCATCGCTCGGTGCGACGGTGACCGTCATCGCCGCGAACGTCTCGCTTCCCCGCGACCCGCGCGTGCGCTACATCGACGTGCAGACGGCGGCCGAGCTGCAATCGGCCTGCGCGGCGCAGTTCGAGGCCGCCGACATCCTGCTCATGGCCGCTGCCGTCGTCGACTTCCGCCCCGCTCAGCGCCTGACCGGCAAGCTGCGCAAGCAGCCGGGTGACGAGGATCTGCAGATCGCGCTCGAGCGCACGCCTGACATCCTCGCCGCGCTCGCCGCCGCGCGGCGGCCCGGGCAGACGCTCATCGGCTTCGCCGCCGAGCACGGCGAGGAAAGCGTGTCGCACGGCCGCGACAAGCTGGCGCGCAAGGGCGTCGACGCTGTCATCGTCAACGACATCTCCCGCACCGACATCGGCTTTGACGCTCAGGACAACGAAGTGACGATCCTCACCAGCGCAGGCGAGACACACATACCACGGGCCTCGAAGACGGATGTCGCACGCGCGGTGCTCGACACCGCCATGCGCCTGCGCGCCGTCGATCTGCGGTCGTCGCAGGCGGGTCCGCCCGCATGACCGAGCGCGCCAAGACCGACCGCCGGCTGTCCGCCGACGAGGTCGACGCCGCCCGCGTTCTCGCGCGCAGGATCGCCACGAACGTCGCGCAGGCCGCGGAGGTGCGCGAAGACGTCATCGAGCACCTCATCGTGGCCGCGCTCGCCGAGGGCCACGTCCTCATCGAGGACCTCCCCGGCGTCGGCAAGACAACCCTCGCTCGCGCGCTCGCGCGCTCGCTGGACCTCGAGTTCGCCCGCATCCAGTGCACGGCCGACCTGCTGCCCGCCGACGTCGTCGGCACGAGCGTCTTCAATCAGCGCGAGAGCACGTTCGAGTTCCGTCCCGGGCCGATCTTCGCCAACGTCGTGCTCGTCGACGAGATCAACCGCGCATCGCCCAAGACGCAGTCGGGCCTGCTGGAGTGCATGCAGGAGCGACGGGTGACGGTCGACGTCCACACCCATGAGCTGGCGCGGCCGTTCCTCGTGCTCGCGACGCAGAACCCGATCGAGTACGAGGGCACCTACCCGCTGCCCGAGGCGCAGGTCGACCGCTTCATGGTGCGCCTGTCGCTGGGCTATCCCGACGCGGCGGGCGAGGCGGGGATGCTCGCCACGCACGAGGCAGGCGACCGCGTCGCCGATCTCGAGGCGGTCGCCGACGCGGCTCACATGCTCGCCGCCCAGGACGCCGCGATGCGCGTTCGCGCCTCCGAGGCGCTGCGCCACTACATCGTCGCGCTGCTCGGGCGCACACGCGAGGACCCGCGCGTCGAGCTCGGCGCGAGCCCGCGCGCCGGCCTGCTCCTGCTGCGCGCCGCGAAGGCGCGCGCGCTCCTTGCCGGTCGCGATCACGCGCTGCCCGACGACGTGCAGCAGATGGCGGAGGCCGTGCTCTCGCATCGCATCGTGCTCGCTCCCGAGGCCCTCGAGGCCGACGGCAGGCAGGTCGTCGCCGCCGCGGTGGCCGCCACCCCCGCGTTGTAGGAGACCAGCGCGTGCGCCCAGCGCTGAACTCGGGCCTGCTCGCGTTCCTCCTGGCGGCGACCGCGGCGCTGTTCGACGCCGAGCCGCTGTGGGTGCCGGCGATCGCGCTTGCGCTGCTGGCCGTGGGCAGCGTCGTCTGGGTGCGGCGCGCGGCGCGCGGGGTGAGGCTCAGGCGCGCGCTCGGCGCGCGGCGCGTCATCGAGGAAGAGCCCGTGAGCATCGTGCTCGAGGTCAGCGGCGGGCGTGCGGTGGTGCCGACGGCCGCGATCGTCGATCCGCTGCTGAGCGGCGCCGTGCCGCTGACC
>JALZJA010000460.1 GCA_030860005.1 Actinomycetota bacterium | reverse complement strand
CGCGCCGAGGCCGCGCTGCAGGACGCGCTCGACGCGCGCGAGCTCTCCTACGAGCTCAACGAGGGCGACGGCGCCTTCTACGGACCGAAGATCGACCTGCACATGACCGACTCGCTCGGTCGCTCGTGGCAGCTCGGCACGGTCCAGCTGGACTACTCGATGCCCGAGCGCTTCGGCCTCGCGTACACCGGCGCCGACGACGCCGAGCACGGCCCGGTGATGATCCATCGCGCGCTGCTGGGTTCGTTCGAGCGCTTCATCGGGATCCTCATCGAGCACTACGCCGGCGCGTTCCCGGTCTGGCTCGCACCGGTGCAGGCGGTCGTGCTGCCGATCGCCGACCGCCACCGCGACGCCGCGACCGCGGTGTTCGACGCGCTCAGCGCGACTGGCCTGCGAGCCGAGCTCGACGACCGCACGGAGTCGGTCGGGCGCAAGATCCGCGAAGCCGAGCTGCGCAAGGTGCCGTACATGCTCGTCGTCGGCGACCGCGAGGCCGAATCGGGGTCGGTCGCAGTCCGCGAACACACCCAAGGAGACACCGGCACCGTGCCCGTCGCCGAATTCGTCGCGCGCCTCAGCCAACAATCGAGGCTGAGATCCGGCTGATCGCGGGTATACTCGGCTCCGTTGACCACGTCCGACATCTTTTTGCAGCGCGCGCCTTCGGCTTGACCCCCGTCTCGCGCGCCAACATCAGCTAGTGGTCCGTCCTATAGGTCCGTGCGTGCTTGGGCGGTCGCTGGCGACGGATGGCAAGGACGCAGCGAGGGAAGTGTGGCTCGGCCACACGACCGAGCGAGGACGCCGCCCGCCGTTGATTAGCGGCCGCTCCAAGTGTGCGCGGATTTGCGGGACGGCCCACTAGTGCCGGTTCCCCGCAGGTTCGACCGGCGCCCGCCAGAGCGGGACTCGACAAGGATCAACGAACGCATCCGCGTGCCCGAGGTGCGCCTGATCGACGAGAACGGCGAGCAGGTCGGCGTCCTGAAGACCGACGACGCGCTGCGCTACGCCCAGGACCGCGATCTCGATCTCGTCGAGGTGGCGCCCGAGGCGCGGCCGCCCGTGTGCCGCGTGCTCGACTACTCCAAGTACAAGTACGAGCAGGCGCAGAAGCTCAAGCAGGCGCGCAAGCACCAGCAGCAGATCACGATCCGCGAGATCAAGTTCCGGCCCAAGATCGCGGAGAACGACTACGCGACGAAGAAGGGCCACGTCGAGCGCTTCCTGCGCCACAAGGACAAGGTCAAGGTCACGATCATGTTCCGCGGGCGTGAGGTGACCCACCCCGAGCGCGGCGTGATGATCCTCGACCGGCTCGCGGACGAGCTGGCGGAGGTCGCCGTCGTCGAGCAGCGCCCGCTTCAGGACGGACGCAACATGACGATGATGCTCGGTCCGTCGAAGGCCGTGCTGAGCGGCGAGCTCGAAGCCGCGGAGCACGTCAGCGCCGATGAGGAGGGCGCCGCGCCTGCCGACGGCGACGCGAAGCCCGCCAACGGCGACCCGCAGGCCGCGCCGAAGGCAGACGTGCCGGAAATCGATCCGGCGAAGATCTAGGAACTGCCATACTGACGCGTCGCGATGCCGAAGATGAAGACCCATTCCGGCGCAAAGAAGCGTTTCAAGAAGACCCCGAAGGGCAAGGTCATCGGGCGTCATCCCTTCACGAGCCACATCCTCGAGAAGAAGTCGCCGAAGCGTAAGCGCCACCTCGGCAAGCCGGCCATGATCTCGCGGGCAGACGCGCCGCGCGTCAAGAAGCTGCTCGAGGGGGGCAAGGGCAAGTGACCCGCGTCAAGCGCTCCGTCCACGCCCGCAAGAAGCGCCGCGCCACGCTCGAGCGCGCCAAGGGCTACCGCGGCGAGGCGAACTCGAACTACAAGCGCGCCAAGGAAGCGGTCATGAAGGCCGACTCCTACGCGTACCGCGACCGGCGCAACCGCAAGCGCGACTTCCGCCGGCTGTGGATCACCCGCATCAATGCCGCCGCGCGCGAGAACGGCATGACGTACGCGACGTTCATCCACGGCCTCTCGGTGGCCGGCGTCGAGCTTGACCGCAAGGTGCTCGCGGATATCGCCGTGCGCGATCCCGAGACCTTCCGCCGATTCGTCGACGTCGCCCGCGAGGCGTCGGCTGCCTGACCGCACACAGCCGACTGAGATCCACCTCCCGGGCGTCGCTCCTCTCAAGGAACGGCGCTCTTTTTGTTTTCACATGACGATCAGCTCCCCACACAACGAGAAGCTCAAGGAGATCCGCAAGCTCGCCCGGCGGCGCGAACGCGACGCGCGCGGGCGCTTCGTCGCCGAGGGCGAGGATCTCGTGGCCGCCGCTCGCCGGGCGGGCTGGCGCCCGGCGCAGCTGCTCGTGGCCGCCGGATCCGGGCTCGATGGCGATGAGGTCGAGGCCTCGTTGCTCGACGCCGCGTCCGGGCTCGGGTCGGGCACGCGCACGATCGGGGTCTACGAGTCGCGCTGGACCGTGCCGGCGCCTCCGCTGTGCGTCTACCTGCACGGCGTCGGCGATCCCGGCAACGTCGGCACGATCCTGCGCTCCGCGCTGGCGTTCGGCGCGTCGGCGGTGGTGCTCGGTCGGGGCTGCGCCGATCCGTTCGGGCCGAAGGCGGTGCGAGCGTCGATGGGGGCCATCTTCGAGATCCCGGTCGCGCGGGCGGACGGCGTCGGGGAGCTGCCGGGGGAGCGTGTCGCGCTCGTCGCCGGGGCGGGCGACGTGCTCGCGGGTCCCGCCGCGGGCGACCTTGCGATCGTCGTCGGCGCCGAGCGCGACGGCTTGGCGCCCGACGTCGTCGGCGCGTGCGACCGCGTCGCGCACATACCGATCGCCACCGAGTCGCTCAACGCCGCGATGGCGGCGACCATCGCCCTCTACGAGCTCACGCGCGAGGTGTCGCCAGATGCGTGAGCAGCGGCTGATAGCGGTCGTGACAGCGGGGGCTGCTCGCGCCCGCGCGGACACCGCGCGTCGCGTCCATAGGATGGCGCCCGCATGATCGAGCGCATCGCCGAGCTGCGGGCCGAAGCCGAGGCGGCGATCGCCGGCGCGACGACGAGCGCCGAGCTCGAGGAGCAGCGCGTGCGCTACCTCGGCCGCAAGGCCGAGCTGCCCAACGCGCTGCGTACGATCGCCGACCTCGAGCCCGAGCAGCGCGCCCCCACCGGCAAGGCCGCCAACCAGGCGCGCCAGGCGCTCGAGGCGCTCATCGCGCAGCGCGCGCAGCAGCTCGACGCCAGCGAGCTCGAGCGGCGCCTCGAGACCGACCGCGTCGACGTCACGCTGCCAGGCAGCCCGCCACAGCCCGTCGGCCGCCACCACCTGCTGACCGCGACCCGGCGCGAGATCGAGGACGTCTTCATGGGCCTGGGCTTCAAGATCGTGGAGGGCCCGGAGGTCGAGTCCGTCTACTACAACTTCGACGCGCTGAACTTCGACGTCACGCACCCGACGCGCGGGCGGGCCGACACCTTCTACGTCAACGACGACGTCGTGCTGCGCACCCACACGTCGCCGATGCAGCCGCGCACGATGGAGCTCGAGCCGCCGCCGCTGTACATCATCGTCCCGGGCCGCGTCTACCGCCGCGACTCCGACGCGACGCACACGCCGCAGTTTCACCAGATCGAGGGGCTCGCGGTCGACGAGGACATCACGCTCGCTGACCTCAAGGGCACGCTGCTCGCGTTCGCACGCGCGATCTTCGGGCCTGACCGCGAGGTGCGCCTGCGGCCGCACTTCTTCCCCTTCACAGAGCCGTCGATCGAGGTCGACGTGTCGTGCTTCATGGAGCACTCGGCCGGCGAGCGCTGCCGGGTGTGCAAGGACACGGGCTGGATCGAGATCCTCGGGGCCGGGATGGTCGACCCGAACGTCTTCGGCTACGTCGAGGAGCACGGCTACGACGCGGAGAAGGTGCAGGGCTTCGCCTTCGGGATGGGTGTCGAGCGGATCGCGATGCTCAAGCACGGCGTGCCGGACCTGCGCCTGCTCTACGACAACGACGTGCGCTTCCTGGAGCAGTTCGGATGAGGATCCCCGTGGGATGGCTGACCGAGTACGTCGACACGACGCTGCCCGTCGACGAGCTCGCCACGCGGCTGGCGATGACCGGCACCGAGGTCGATCGCGTGCTGCACCACGGGGTCGGCGAGCCCGACGCGTTCGTCGTCGGCCGCGTGCTCGCCGTCGAGCAGCACCCCGACGCCGACCGGTTGCTCGTCTGCCGCGTCGATGTGGGCGGCGGCGTCGAGTCGCAGATCGTCTGCGGGGCGCCGAACGTCGCGGCCGGGCAGACCGTCGCGGTCGGGCGCCCCGGGGCCGTCATGCCCGACGGCAGGCGCCTGACGAGGGCCACGCTGCGCGGGGTCGTGTCCGAAGGGATGATCCTGGCCGAGGACGAGCTCGCGATCGGCCCCGGCCATGCCGAGACGATCGTGCTCGAAGCGGATGGGTTGGAGCCGGGCGAGGCGCTCGAGGGGGTGCTGCCGATCGCGACCGACGTGCTCGAGCTCGAGGTCACGCCGAACCGGCCGGACTGCCTCGGCGTCTACGGCGTCGCGCGAGAGGTCCAGGCGGCGACCGGCGCGGCGCTCGCCGACCCGCCGTGGTCACACGATCCCGGCTCGCTCGAGGGCGACGTGCCGGCCGAGGTCGTCGTCGAGGCGCGCGACCTGTGCCCGCGCTTCACCGCGCGCGTGTTCGAGCACGTGAGGATCGGTCCCTCGCCGCTGTGGCTGAAGGCGCGGCTCATGGCAGCCGGCCAGCGGCCGATCTCAAACGTCGTCGACATCACGAACTACGTCATGCTGCTCACCGGTCAGCCACTGCACGCGTTCGATCTCGACCGCGTCGCGGGCAGCCGGCTCGTCGTACGGCGAGCGGGAGCGGGGGAGGAGGTCGTCACGCTCGACGGCCAGACCCGCGCGCTGGATCCCGACGTGCTGCTCATCGCCGACGACGACGGGCCGACGTCGATCGCCGGCGTCATGGGCGGCGAGCGCTCCGAGGTCCAGGTCGACACGACGCGCGTGCTGATGGAGGTCGCGACCTGGAACGGCCCGAACATCCACGCGACGTCGACGAAGCTCGGTCTGCGCAGCGAGGCGAGCGCTCGCTTCGAGAAGGGCCTCGCGCCCGAGCAGGCGATGGACGCCCAGATCGTCGCGACGCAGCTCATGCTCGAGCTGACCGGCGCGCGGCTCGTTGCGGGCACGATCGACGTCGGCGAGCCCCTGCCCGAGCCGGTCGTCATCCGCCTGCGAGCGCAGCGCGTCGGCGGCCTGCTCGGCGTGAACATCACGCAGTCCGAGAGCAAGCTGCACCTGCAGCGGCTGGGCTTCGACACGCAGGACCAGGCCGACGGGCTCGACGTGGCGGTGCCGTACTGGCGCCGCAACGACGTCTACCGCGAAGCCGATCTCATCGAGGAGGTCGCGCGACTGCACGGCGTCAACGATCAGCTTCCGGCGACGCTGCCAAGCCGCCGCGGCGCCGTCGGCGTGCTGACGCCGGCACAGCGTCTGCGGCGCCGGGCCGAGGACGCGCTCGCCGGCCGCGGACTGCACGAGGTCGTCGGCTGGAGCTTCGAGGCGTCCGAGCAGGACGACCGGCTGCGCCTGGGCGCCGACGATCCGCGCCGCCGCCACGTCGTGCTCGAGAACCCGATGAGCGAGGACCAGTCGATCATGCGCACGACGCTGCTCGGCTCGCTGCTCGGAGTGACAGGTCGCAACGCCGCCCACGGGCAGGGTCTACCGGGCATCTTCGAGTCCGGCCGCGTGTATCGCGCGAGCGATGCGCAGCTGCCCGACGAGCATCACGCGCTGGGGGCGCTCGTCGCGGGCGACATCTTCGTCGCGAAGGGCTATCTCGAGGCGGTCCTCGCGGCCCTGCGCTCGACCGGGGCGTTCGAGGCCGCGCCCCAGCCGTTCCTGCATCCCGGCCGCAGCGCGTCGGTGCGCGTCGACGGCCGGATCGTCGGCTGGATCGGCGACGTGCACCCGCTCGTCGCGCGCGAGTGGGACCTCGACGATGTCGCCGCCTTCGAGATCGACCTCGACGCGGTCGTCGCGCATGCGGTCACCGTGCCGGCGTACGAGGACCTCACGTCGTTCCCCGAGCTGCACGAGGACATCGCGATCGTCGTCGACGCCGACGTTCCGGCCGCGCGCGTGCTCGACATGATCCGCGTGGCCGGCGGCCGGCTGCTCGCGCGGGCCGAGGTCTTCGACGTCTACCGCGGGGAGCAGGTCGCTGACGGCCACGTCTCCCTGGCGGTCGCGCTGACGTTCCGCGCGACCGACCGCACCCTGACCGACGAGGACGTCGCACCGCTGCGGGAGACGATCGTCGCGCGGCTCGCCGGCGAGCT
>JALZJA010000455.1 GCA_030860005.1 Actinomycetota bacterium | reverse complement strand
GTGCAGCAGCGCCCGGCGGGCGTGGATGCTGACGCGCCGCGCGCGGCTCACGAGGTCGGCGCGCGCTTCGCCGCAGTGCACCGGCACGGCGGACTCGGCGGCGTGCGTGGGAGTCGAGCAGCTCAGCGCCGCGACGTCGTCGATGAGCGTGCGATCGGTGTGATGGCCAACGGACGCGATCACCGGCACGCCGAGCAGCGCCACCGTGCGGCACAGCGTCTCGTCGCAGAAGCAGAACAGGTCGGCGAGCGAGCCGCCGCCGCGCGCGACGACGATGACGTCGACCTCTCCCGTGCCGGCGAGGTCCTGCAGCGCGATCGCGATGCGGGGGGCGGCGTGGCGATCCTGCACCGGCGCGAAGGCCCAGACGACGCGACCCGCCCATCCACGCCGCCGCAGCCCGGCCAGGACGTCGTCGCGAGCCTTGCCGCCTTCCCCGGTCACGACGCCGATCGTGCGCGGAAGCCCCGGGCGAGGCAGCCGCTTCTGCGGATCGAAGAGGCCCTCCGCGTCGAGTGTCTTGCGCAGGCGGTCGAGCTGCGCGAGGAGGTCGCCCTCGCCCGCGACGCGCAGGGCGTTCACGGCGAACGAGAACGACGGCGACGATGTCTTGCTGCCCGTGTAGTAGTCCAGTCCGCCGCCGATGACGACCTGGGCGCCGTCGACGAGCGCGCCCTCGCCGAGGCGCAGGGCATCGAACTCGTTGCGCCACATCGAGCACGGCAGCGCGCCGGCAGCGTCGCGCAGCTCGAAGTAGAGCTTCGTGCGGCTGACGCGCAGATTCCAGACCTCGCCGAAGAGCTGTACCCGCGCCCGGGCGCGCAGGTACTCGCGCAGGCCCGCCGCATAGCGCCCGACGCTGAACGGGCCGGGCAGCGTGCTACCGGCGATCCCTTCCGGGCGCGCCTGGGGCTCGCTCACCCTGTGACCACTAATCCGCTGGGAGCGGAGCGACTTCGCCGGCGACCGACGGCAGGCAGGGCATGTCCGGCTCCGGTTCTTGACCGCGAACCTCGCCCGTCGCGCCGAGCACCGTGAGCAGCTCGATCGCGCGCTCGCCCTCGGCGCGGACCGGGTGGCCCGTCGGCAGGGTCCGTATGAGCTTCGCGACGCGGTTGCGCAGCTGCAGGGCGAAGTGCGGTGTGGCTGCGGCGACGATCTGGCGCACGTCGTCGACGGTGATCTCGCGGTCGCTGCGCTGGCGGTCGGGATGCTCGGCTTGGCTCACGTCAGGGGGTCGTTTGAGGTTGGTCGGGCGGCGCGTCGGGCGTGCGCACCGGCACGATCTCCAGCAGGGCATCGAGCTCGGTCTGCGTCGCGATCGTGATCGCCTTGCGGTCGCCGACGATCCAGCCGTGATTGTAGACCCCGCGCACGGGATCCTCCGCGTAGCCGGGCTGGATGTCGAGCAGGTACCGCTGGAGCTCCACCGGCAGCTTCCTGGGAGCGTCGAGCAGCAGCAGCGGGCCGTAGGTACCCGCCGACGAGAGCGCCGAAGCCGCGACGGCGTCGAGCGGCCGCTCGGAGCGCGCGAAGACGAGCCCGTGACCGGGATCGACGATTCCCCAGCCGAAGCTCCCCTCGCGGAAGCGCGCGACCGCGACCGCGTTGGCCACCGGCTCCTTCTCGCCGAAGCGCTGCACGCGGCCCAGGCGCCGCAGCTGCCGCGTGACCTGTGGCGATATCGCCGTCGTCGATCCGAGGAGGTAGATCCGCGGCCGTGCGAGCGCGGCCAGCGCGGCGCGCGTCTCGGGCGGGATCGCCTTGCGGTTGACGAACAGCACGGGAGTGCCGGACTTCGCGGCGTAGGCCGCGGCGGGCGCGGCGATCGACGCGTCGTCGGCGGTCGTGACGATGACCGATGGCGCGGTGCGCGACTTCGCCGAGATGATGAGACCGGCGATCGAGCGCGTCAGGGCCAGTGCGTTGGCGCCGGTGAGGTCGGTCGTCTTGCGTCCCGGCGGCTTGGCGACGCCGCCGATGCGGATGACCTGCGCGTTGCCCGCCGCCTTGCTGCCCCGCGGATCGAGCGCCGCGAGCGCTCGTCGCGATGCGCTCGGCAGATCGTTGCCGTCGCTGAAGAGCAGGGGCGCGTTGATCGGCGCCGCGGTGAGCGCCGACGCGGCGACCGCGACGCGCCAGTCGCTCGTGTCGACGAGCGTCACCGCGCTTGGCTTGTGCCGGGCATCTGGGAACACGGCACGTACGGTGGCGGCTGCGGTCTGCGTCGCGTTGGCGCCCGCGACCCGGGTCGTGTTCTTCGTCGCGAAGTCGGGGAAGCCGAGGTTCTCGAAGAGCTCACGCTGCGGCGTGAGAAGCGCCGGCGTATCGCGGTCGTTGCTGATTGGCTCCTCGCGCCCGCACCCCGCTGCCGCCAGCGCTGCGACGAGCAGGACGATGAGAAGCCTGGGGCGCGGCATCGCGTGGCACCTTAGCCTGGATCCCCGCTGGTTCGCGGCGCCAGGCCTGACCGCGATGAGCGGGGTCCGCGTCGGCGGCGAGCGCCCGCATGCTTGAATTGAGGCTGCGGGACCCCACGTCAATAGGAGGCGCTATGGCCGGCATGGCCGGGCGGATGTCCACCGTCATCAAATCGAAGATCTCGCGGCTGCTCGACAAGGCCGAGGACCCCGGCGAGACGCTTGACTACAGCTACCAGAAGCAACTGGAGTCGCTGCAGAACGTCAAGAAGGGCATCGCCGACGTCGTCACGGCCAAGAAGCGCCTCGGGATGCAGGCCCAGAAGCTCGAGCAGTCGGTCGTGAAGCTCGACACGCAGGCGCGCCAGGCGATGAGCGCTGGCAACGAGGAGCTCGCCCGCACCGCGCTCGAGCGCAAGCAGCTCGCGCAGAGCGAGCTTCAGGGCCTCGACCAGCAGGTCGCCGAGCTGCAGTCCCAGCAGGAGAAGCTGACGGAGTCCGAAAAGCGCCTGCGCGGCAAGATCGAGGCCTTTCGAACGAAGAAGGAGGTCATCAAGGCCCAGTACTCGGCCGCCGAGGCGCAGGTGCGTATCTCCGAGGCGGCGACGGGCGTGGGCGAGGAGATGGCCGACGTCGGCCTTGCTATGCAGCGCGCGGTCGACAAGACCGAGGATATGCGGGCGCGCGCATCGGCGGTGGAGGAGCTCGAGGCGGCCGGCACGTTCGAGGACCTCACCGAGCTCGGATCCGGTAGCGACGACATCGATCGCCAGCTCGCCGAGCTCAGTACCGGCGGCGCGGTCGACGACGAGCTTTCTCGGCTCAAGTCCGAGCTCGGCACGGGCTCCGCCCCGTCGAAGGGCGAGCTCGAGTCCGGCGAGCAGAAATGATCGTCCGGATCATGGGGGAGGGCCAGTACCGCCTCGACGACGAGGCGGCCGAGCGCGTCAACGCACTCGACAACGAGGCCGTCGCGGCCGTCGAGGGCGACGACGAGGACGCCTTTCACGTCGCGTTCGAGCAGATGTTGGAGTTGATCCGCAACGACGGCGAGCATCTCCACGACGACGATCTCGAGGCCTCAGACGTCATCGTGCCGCCCGCCGACATCACGTTCGTCGAGGCGGCCACAGACTTCACCGGCGACGGCCTCATCCCCGACTGATCCAAACGGACTGAGCGCCTCGACCGAACAGGTCCGCATAGAGGTTGGCGTGGCCGCACCGGCGGACACGGTGTGGAGGGCGCTGCGCGACCCTGACGAGCTGAATCGCTGGTTCGGCTGGGACGCCGAGGGCCTCGCCGAGGAGATCGAGGACATCTTCGTCACGCACGCGGTGGCCGACGATGACGCGCGCGTCCTGCGCTTCGACGACATCCCCGATCGCTTCGAGATCGAGCCGCGCGGCGCCAACGAGACCGTCGTGCGGCTGTTCGGAGAGCCCGCCGCCGGCGACGCCTACGACGGCATGCACGAGGGCTGGACGACCTTCCTCGCCCAGCTTCGATTCGCCCTCGAGCGCCATCCGGGCGAGGACCGCCGGACGCTCTACCTCACAGGCCTCGCGCCGCAGCAAGGAGCGCCGACGGTCATGGAGGCGCTGGGTCTCGCTGAGCTCGCCTCGGCACCCGTCGGTGACGACTACGAGGTGCGCGGCGCCGACGGCGCGGTGTCGCTCACGGGCCAGCTGTGGGCGCGGTCGCCCCGCCAGACGGCGATCACGGTGGGCGGCGGCACCGGCCTGCTGGTCGCGGCCGAGCTGCCCGCGGATGCGCGCCCGCCGCACGGCGGCGCGACCGTCCTGATCACGAGCTACGGCCTCGACGACGACGAGTTTCAGCGCGTGCGCCATAGCTGGACGGGCTGGTGGCAGGCGCGCTACAGCGATGCGACGGCGACGGTGTTCCCCGAGCCGACCGTACCGGTATGAGGGACGTCGAGGGTGGGTCGCCGGCTCCGGCGACCGGAGGGCGAAATCTCTAGATCGGGATCCCCCAGAGCGGGAACCAGCGCTCGAGCTCGGGCTCGAGCGGCAGCTCCTTGCCGATCATCGCCTTGATCTGAAGCTCGCGCTCGCCGTCTCGCTCGTGCTTGCCACTGGGCGCGAACGGATACCAGTGCCCGCGCTTGTAGTTGTAGATGAAGTAGACGGACCGGCCCTTGCTGTCCTTGAAGGCGAAGACCGCAGCAAGCACGCGATCCCCGTAGCCGCCGACCGCCAGCGCGTCGCTGACGGCGTTGACGCCGACGACGAGATCCTCGATCTCATCGTCGCGCAGGATCATCCAGCGGTAGCCGTGCTCGTCCTCGCTCGTCTTGAGCGTCGTGCCGGTCTCCTCGCCGGTCCCCCTCAGGATCTCCTCCATCTCGGTGACGATCGAGTCGAAGTCGGCGGTCCCCAGTGGCTGAAAGACGATCGCCGCGACGCCCTTGGTCTTGATCCCGTGGCCTGTGTCGAGCGTGACGTACGCCGTCGAGAGCGCGAACAGGCGGTCGGGCGCTGGACCCTTGAGCTTCTTCTTCCCGCCGAGAAGCGCATCGAAGAGGCCCACGATGTCAGGCGGCGGTGAGCGTGCCCTGTTGGAGCTGCGTCTCGATGCGCCCCAGTGCATCGATGCGCTTCTCCATCGGCGGGTGCGTTGAGAACAGGCCCATCAGCGAGTTCTTCGCGCCCGCCGGGAAGATGAAGAACGCGTTCATCTCCTTGGCCACGCGCATGTCCTGCTCGGGCAGGCGGTGCATGCCGGAGGCGATCTTCTGCAGCGCCGAGGCGAGCGCGCTCGGCCGGCCCGTGATGAGCGCCGCGCCTCGGTCAGCGACGAACTCGCGGTAGCGCGACAGGGCCATCATCAAAAAGAAGGAGACGACATAGACGGCGATCGAGACGAGGAACAGAATCAGGAACGACGGGCTGTCGTCGTCGTCGCCCATCCCGCCGCCGAAGAAGAACCCGAACTGCACGACCATCGAGGCAATCGAGGCGAAGAACGACGCGATGGTCATGATCATCACGTCGCGGTTCTTGACGTGTGCGAGCTCGTGGGCCATGACACCTTCGAGCTCGGACGGCGTCAGCGTGTTCATGATCCCGGTCGTCGCACAGACCGTCGCGGTCTTCTGCGAGCGCCCCAGCGCGAATGCGTTGGGCATGTCGGTCTGCGCGACCGCGACCTTCGGCTTGGGCAGGTCGGCCTGGATGCACAGGCGCTCGATCATCGCGTGCAGCTCGGGGGCCTCCGCGGGAGTGACCTCGCGGGCGCCCATCGCGCGCAGCGCAAGCTTGTCTGAAGCGAACAGCTGGAAGAGGAACAGCCCGCCCGCGATCACGAGGATCATCACGCCCTGAGCACCCGCCGCGAACAGCGCCCCGACAAGCGCGACGTAGACGAGGCCGAGCAGGAACATCGTCAACAGCATCCGTGCCTGAAGCCCCGGATCGCGCTCGAATGAGGTCTTGGTGGCTGCCATGGAGTCCATTCTGCCAAACCCCGGGGTCCGACCCGCCCGCTCGCCTTGCGATCGGGCGCAGCGCAAGCCCGCTCGCAAGGCTCCATAACGCGTGGCTGCGGTTTGGCCGCATGTGCCGGGCGAACCTAGACTCCGCCACCGCACATGCGTCTTCGCGTCCTTGTCGCCGGCGTGCTGGTGCCGCTGGCACTGTGGGCCGTGCTGCCGATGGTGTCCGCGGGGCAGTCGTCTCGCCAATCTGAGCTCTCCAAGCTGCAGTCGCGGTTGGGCAGCGCGCGCGCGAAGATCGGCGCCAAGCGCGGCACCGAGCGCGTCCTGACGACGCAGGTGTCACGCTACTCGCGGCGCATCAACCGGCTCGCCTCACGGCAGCGCACGATCGAGGGCGAGCTGAATGCCAAGCGCGCCGAGCTCGAGCGGCTGCGCAGGGATCTGCGTGCAGAGCGCGCGCGCATCGTTCGCCTGCGCAACCGCCTCGCCAAGGCGCGCACGCTGCTCCAGCGGCGTGTCGTCGAGATCTACAAGGCCGGCCAGCCGGACATCATCACCGTGATCCTCAACTCCGACGGCTTCGCCGACCTGCTCGAGCGCGCCGAGTTCATCAAGCGCATCTCCGACCAGGACCGCAGGGTGATCAAGATCGTGCAGGTCGCGAAGGCCGACGCCGTCGGCAGCGAGAGGCGGCTGGACCGCCTCGAGCGCCGCCAGCAGACCGTCACCGAGATCGTCCAGAAGCGCCGCGACGAGGTCGCCGGCGTCAAGAACCAGCTCGTCAGCCTGCGGTCGGGTCGCACAGCGCTGCTGCGCAACGTTCGCTCCGACCGCAAGGGCCTCGAGAAGCACGCCGAACAGCTCGAAGCGGCGTCTCGGAAGATCGCCCGCCAGCTCAACGTGGCCCAGCAGGGTGCAGGCACGGGCAACCTTGGCGGCGGCGGTCCATGGGCCTGGCCGGTCAACGGGTCGATCACGGGCGTCTTTGGCGAGCAGCGGCCGGGCCACATCCATGCTGGCGTCGACATCGCCGCACCGGATGGAACGCCGATCCGCGCCGCAGCCACCGGCAAGGTTGTCCTCTTGCAAGGCACGGGGGCTTCGGGCGGCTACGGCAACTACACATGTGTCCAGCACACCGCCTCGCTCTCCTCGTGCTACGCGCACCAGTCGCGCTTCGGCACGGCCCGTGGCGCGAGGGTCAAGCAGGGACAGGTCATCGGCTACGTCGGCAACACGGGCAACTCCTTCGGTGCGCATCTGCACTTCGAGGCGCGCGTCAATGGCTCGCCCGTTCAGCCTATGAACTACCTGTAGTGACCGACCGAGCCGAGCGCGTGCACTACCGTTCGCGCGCACGATGCAGCCCGAGATCGACCTCTTCGGCCTGTCCCTGAAGACCTTCGGGATGTGCTTCGCGCTCGGCTTCGTCGTCTCCGGCGCGATCGTCGCGCATCGCCTGAAGGAGCTCGGCAAGCCACCCGACTGGGCCTACGAGATCGTGTTCGCGGCGCTGATCGGCGGTCTTCTGGGCGCGCGGGGGTACTGGGTGCTGACCCACACGAGCCAGGTCGGCGACGACTTCTTGGGCAACGTCTTCGGCGGCTCCGGCCTCGTCTGGTACGGCGGCGTCCTCGGCGGTGGCGCCGGCGTCCTGCTGTGGGCCTACCGCAAGGCAATGGTCAACGTCCACCTGGCCGACCTGTGCGTGCCGGGACTGGCGATGGGCTACGCGATCGGTCGCATCGGTTGCCAGATCTCAGGCGACGGCGACTACGGCACCGCGACCGACCTTCCCTGGGGCATGGCGTACCCAGACGGCGCCGTCCCGACGACGGAGGTCGTTCACCCGACCCCGATCTACGAGACGCTCACGATGGGGTTGGTCGCCTGGGTGCTGTGGCGCCTGCGCGACACGTTTCGGCCCGGTGTCCTGTTCGCGTGGTACCTCGTCCTGGCCGGAGGCGAGCGGTTCCTGGTGGAGTTCGTCCGGCGCAACGACGCGGCGGTGGTGGGGTTGACCGAGGCCCAGCTGTTCTCGCTCGCGATGCTCGTGGCGGGTGTGGTGTGGCTGGTGCGGGCCGCCCGGTCCGGCGGGTTGTGGCGTGAGGGGCTTGGCTCGGCAGAGGCGCCGGCGGCGGCGTAGCGGCCGGGGCGCGCCTGCGCGGCGCCGTGCGGGGAGGGTGTGGGGG
>JALZJA010000451.1 GCA_030860005.1 Actinomycetota bacterium | reverse complement strand
GGCCGCGAGCTCGTCGCGGGAGCGGCGAAGCTCGCTCTCCATGTCCTTGAGGCCGGTGAGGTCGCGCAGATAGCCGGTGAAGCGCGGTTGGCCGCTGAGATCCTGGCGGGTGATGGACAGCTCGACGGGGAACTCGGTGCCATCGCGCCGCACGGCGGTGATCTCGATGCGCCGGTTGATCAGGCGCGTCTCGCCCGTGGCCAGGTGGTGCGCGAGCCCAAGCCGATGGGGCGCGCGCAGCGCCGGCGGGACGATGAGGTCGGCCATCGATCGTCCGACGGCCTCGTCGCGCGCGAAGCCGAAGGTCTGCTCGGCGGCCGGGTTCCACTCGACAACGCAGCCGTCGGCGTCCATGCCGACGATGGCGTCCAGAGCGGTACGCACGATGGCGTCCTTGACCGCTTCCGAGACGCGCATGGTCTCGTCGGCACGGCGACGCTCGGTGTACTGGCCGACCTGGCGGCCCAGCGTGTCCATGAGCTCCGGCAGGTCGGTGTCAGGCGGCGTGCTGCGCTCGGACAGGAACTCCATGACGCCCAGCGGGCCGTCGCGGCCGGCGATGGGAAACGCGAGCCCACTGCGCAGGCCGCTGTCCGCGGCAGCCTGCCTGCGCAGGAAGCGCGGGTTGCGGGGGAGGTCGTCCATCCAGACCGGCCCGCAGGCGCTCAGCGTCTCGCCAGGAAGGCCGGCGTTCGCGGGTAGCACGACCTGGACGTTGGTCCGAGCGAGTGGCGCGGTCCGCTGAGCGTCGGCCTGCCACAGGCCCTCGCAGTGGAGGAGCCCTTCCCCGTCGAGCGTCCACAGCGCCCCGAACTGCCAGCCGCCGTGGGTGCCGATGGCCACCAGGATGTCCTGGGTGGCGTTGCGTAGGGTCCCCGCGCCGGCGAGGATGCGGACCATCTCCTGCAGCAGGTCCGCGGAACGCGAGGATGAGGCGAGCACGGGGGGACGCTAGCAGCGGGATGGAGACTTGGGGGCGGCGAATCCACGCGCGGTCATAGGGGCCCCTCGCCCGTGGGCCGGCGCGCCCGTCGCGGTCAACGTCCTGATGGATGGCGAACGAACTTGATGGCTGCCTGAGCGCTCAGGTCAGCGTGGACGGGCCGGCGAGGGGCCGGAGATCCCAGCCGGCGTTGCGCGCGCCGGCCTGATAGGCGCTTTCGTAGAAGCTCAACAGGACGCGGTGCGGATCAGCGGCCGAGCGGACGACGTCGTAGGGCAGGACGGCCAGTGAGCCGGAGCCGGTGTCCTGCCAGGCGGCCTCGGCGGGCGCGAGCGGCTGGTCACGAAGCGCGTCGTGCTCGGATGCGGTGTAGGAGTAGAAGGCCGGGTAGGGCGTCCGCCGCTCGTCGCCCGGCCAGAACCCGCAGGCGATGACCTCGTGCGAGTACGCCTCGGCAGTGACCCGGTCCACACCGGGGGGGAGCTGCGCTTCGCGGCCGGAGAAACGTGCGTGGGCGAGGTCGAAGCTGTGCCAGAACAGATGGGTGGGGCTCTGCTTGCCGCTGAATTGCCCGGCAAGTTCGCGCAGTGCGCGCTCGGTCAGCCCGAGCACGCGCCAGAAGCGGGTCACGGCCTCGGCGTCGTACTGTCGTTCACTCGTCCTCGGGAAAGGCCGGGCTGTCGCCCAGGTCGAACGGCTGGGGATCGATGTCGACCGTTGTCCCCAGCGACGACAACAGCCCGAGCGTCTGCGCATAGAAGTCCGCGCACGCTGGACGGTGGAGAAGGTCGAAGCCGTCCTGCCGCCCGTCGCTCGCGCGCACCTCCAAACGATGATCGAGGAAGTCGAACGCGATCTCGACGTAGCGTTCGCCGTGAAGCATCGGCCCGGTGGTCAACCCCCGCGTGGGGGGGTACAGCGTCACGCCACCAGTGGTTGCGGTGGGGCTCCAGCGCCATGCGCACCTTCCTCACTAGCCCAGCAGGCGTCAAGCGCGGCGTCGCCCTAGCGGTTCGCTTATTGACCCCGCCGCCCCGGTTGGTTACCCCGCAGACGTCCGTGGCGGTGTACGGCTGCGGCGCCAGGGGCGCCGCGAGGCGCATCCTGCGGCGGGTTTCGGTGGGCGGTACGGTGCCCGCATGCTGCGCGACGAGCAGCTCGAGCGGGGCCGTGCGCTGTGCGCCGAGGGCACCTGGCGAGATGCCCATGCCGCGCTCGCCGGCGCCGAACGCTCGTCGCCGCTTGCCGCCAGCGACCTCCGGCTGCTGGCGATCGCGGCCTACATGCTCGGCCGCGACGAGGAGTACGTCGAGACGCTTACTCGTGCGCATCAGGCGCAGCTTGACCATGAGGCGATCGCGCAGGCGGTGCAGACCGCGTTTTGGCTGGGAATGCACCTCGTGACGAGCGGTGACATGGCCCGCGGGAGCGGGTGGCTTGGGCGCGCGCAGCGGCTCGTCGAGCGTCTCGACGAGGACTGTGTCGAGCGCGGGTACCTGCTCATGCCGCTCGCCTTCCAGCGCCAGGCGGCGGGCGAGCTCGGCGCGGCCGCGGCGATCG
>JALZJA010000441.1 GCA_030860005.1 Actinomycetota bacterium | reverse complement strand
CGCCGTGGCCTCGGCGAGCGTGGTGCTCGTGCGGATCTCGATCCCGCGCCCGCGCAGCTCGCGCGTCGCGAACTCGGCGAGCTTCGGGCCGATCTCGGGCATGACGCGATCGTTGGCCTCGACGAGGACCCAGCGCATCCCGGTCACGCGACAACGCGGATAGAGCTCCGAGCACGTCGCCGACGAAGTCCTGCAGCTCGGCGATCCCCTCCAGGCCGGCGTAGCCTGCCCCGACGAAGACGTACGTGAGGTGCTCGCGGCGCGCGTCGCCGTCCTCGAGCGTCTCGGCCATCTCGAGCGTGCGGAGAACGTGGTTGCGCAGCGAGATCGCCTCGGCGAGCGACTTGAACCCGACGGCGTGCTCGGCGAGCCCGGGAACCGGCAGCGTGCGACTCACGGATCCGACCGTGACGATGAGATGGTCGTAGGCGAGCTCCTCGGGCTCGCCCTCGAGGTTCTCGATCAGGAGCTTGTTGCGCTCCGGTGCGGCTCCGAGGATGCGCCCGAGACGCAGGTCGACAACTCGCGAGAGCTGCTCGCGCAGCGGCACGACAACATGGCGCGGCTCGAGCGTTCCCGCCGCCGCGCCGGGCAGCAGCGGCGTGTAGAGCATGAAGTTCACGTCGTTGACCACCCTGATGCGGGCGCTGTTGGCCGGCAGCACGCGATCGAGCGTCCGTGCGGCGTAGAAGCCGCCGAATCCACCGCCGGCGATGACGACGTTCCAGGCCATCGCGTCAGCGTAACCGCACGGTCCGGGAAGGGCCGGCGGGCCGGGCGATACTCTCGCCCCGGTGGCCGGGGCCCTGTCGACAAAGCTGCGCACCCGGCTCGTATGGGCGCTCATGCGCGCGCTGGACCACGAGCACCGCCGCCGGCTCCACGACCGCCGCTGGATGGGGCCCGTCGAGGCGATGCTCGCGCGCGGCGAGCTTCAGGTGCTCGGGGGCCCCATCTGCCGGGCGCGCATCTCGGCGCAGTATCTGCCGCATTGGGGAGCGCAGGCCTGGAACGTCCTGACCGGCACGCACGAGCAGATGGTCCACGAGGCGCTGCGGCGCACGCTGGGTGCGGGCGGCGTGTTCATCGACGTCGGCTCCAACATCGGCTACACCGCGATGGTCGCGGCGAGCATGGTCGGCCCGCAGGGGCGCGTGATCGCGCTCGACGCGCAGCGCGAATGCGCCCAGGCCACGCGCCTGCATGCGCAGCTCAACGGCCTGGCCCAGGTGGAGGCGCTGCACGCGGCCGCAGCCGCTCGGAGCGGCGAGACGGACGTCATCGTCACCGAGGACTCGCTGTGGAGTCGCCTCGCGAGCGTCGGCGATCACCCGCTCGAGGTACGGCGCGACCGCGTGCCGGCGCTCGCCGTCGACGATCTCGTCGAGCGCTTCGGCCTGCCTACCGTCCACGTCGTGAAGATCGATGTCGAGGGTGGCGAGCTCGACGTGATCGCCGGCATGCAGCGGTTGCTCGCCGACCAGCGGCCGTTCGTCATCTGCGAGATGCACGGCCGCAACGCTGAGTTCTGCGCGGCGCTGGAGGGGCTCTCCTACCGGGTCGTGAACCTCGACGGACGCGCAGCCGTGCCGCAGGCCGACCCGAACGTCCATGTCCTGTGCGAGCCCCTGGACTGACCGATGTCCGGACGGCTCTTGCCACGCGCTCGCTCGTACGCCTACCGCGCCTTCACGCGCCTGCCGCACGAGCGCATGGACGCCTGGCGCGCCCGACCAAGCGGCCGCGCGTCGGTGGCGGCGCTGCAGCGCGTGCTCGGCAATGGGCCGGTCGAGATCGGCGGCGGGCTGCTGTCCGGGCAGCGGCTCGACACGCGCGCGCTGACGCTGACGCACGTGCAGGCCTTCGGGCTCGTGCGCGGCGCGCTCGAGCCGGGCGTCCAGGAGGCGCTGCGGCGCCACGTCGCGCCCGGCGCGTCGGTCTATGACATCGGCGCGAACATCGGCTTCTTCTCGCTGCTCGCGGCGCGGCTCGCCGGTCCAACCGGGTCCGTCGAGGCGTTCGAGCCGCTGCCGGCCGCCGCGGCCGGCCTGCGTCGCCACGTCGCGCTCAACGACGCCCGGACGGTGACCGTCCACGAGCTCGCGGTCGCTGCGCACAGCGGCCGGGCGCAGCTCATGGCGGTGCAGGAGGCAAGCTGGTCACACCTCGCGCAGCGCGGTCGCCATCCGGACACGCAGGAGGTGCTCGAGGTCCAGGTCGTGACGATCGACGAGCTCGTCGCCGGCGGGATGCGGGCGCCGAACGTCGTGAAGATCGACGTCGAAGGGGCGGAGATCGACGTGCTCGAGGGAATGGCCGAGACCATCCGTGCGCACTCGCCCGCGATCATCTGCGAGCTGCACGGCTCCAACGCGGAGTTCGTCGCGTACGCCGATGCGATCGGGTACGTCGCTCACAACCTCGACGGACCCCCGCCGCTCGCCGACGCCGGAGCCGTTCACGCGCTGGCGCTGCCAGCGGGCGCTGCGCGGGCGGCGTAGTTCCGGACGGCCC